>JAZODY010000028.1:0-20027 GCA_045597245.1 Tidjanibacter sp. | reverse complement strand
CTCCATACCGCGCAGCTTCTCGCCCGACTACACACTGGTGGTCTATCGCAGCGACGACAACGGCATAGCTCTTGCACAACTGATAGACAACAGCGGCCTGAGCAAAAGAGCCCTGACCGAGATAAAAATCTATGCCAAAGGCGAATTCAACATCCCCGACGAGGCAGAGTCGCTGACCCGATTCTTCTATTGAAACGATTAAACGAAACTGCGTTATGGACAACAGCACGAACAACAATCTGCAACATATAGACCGAGCGATATACAGCATAAGCAACGAAATCGTTCCGCGTCGCAAGAGCCCCGTCGTGCCCATCATACTGATGTTGGCAGGCGTCGGGCTGATGGTCCTCTCGTCGGAGTTGGGCCGTATTCCCGACAAGGAGAACATTGCAAGTTCCACTCTTTTTTTCGGAGTGAGCATGGTCGCGGTGTGCGGAGTGATTACTCTCGTCAGGCTGCTCAACAAGAGAGGCTATCCTTATCACAAAGTCTCCCGTCGCCGCATGAGGGAGCAGGTGGTCTACTTCGACCCCGTAAGACGCAAAGAGGTGACGGCACTGTTTGAGCGGGGCGACCTGCCGGCTCTGGACGCCATCTCGTCGGAGAATCCGTCGCCTCTGATGATGATAAGTTATCGCACCTCCGACGACAAGGTGGCAGTGATGCAGCTCCACGAATATGTACCGCACAACTATGTGCCCATAAGTCGCACGACGATGTACAAAGGGTGACCCGCGTTCTCCATTGTTTCACCGCTTTTCAAAAGCGAAAAGCGGGTCGGCCATCGCATCGGAGGCGACAACAAAGACCCCGAGAACATTACATGCGGTTCTCGGGGTCTTGAATTTTCGGTTCAACACATCCTGCCGTTCGGTCAATCGGTCTACCCGTAGAGGTCGAGCGTTCCCTGTTCCACACGATGGAATATCTCCGACAGTTTTCCGATGACGGGCGAAATGGCGGTCACCACATCATCGCCCACATCACGTTTCGACTCGTCGCCTTTGATTCGATAGAGCATCACGCCATACAACGCGCGGAAACACAACTCGATATCCGACACTCCGTCTTTGGCCAGCACTATCCGCAGACGCGGCAACTCCTCCGCCAAAGGCTCGAACATACTCTTATATTCCGCTCCCACGGGCAACGACATCAGCTGGTCATGCAACTGTTGCAGCGAGCCAATCAGATGTAACGTGTGGGTCAGATGACCCTTCTCGGCCTTGCCCTCCTGACGAAGCAAATTACCCAACTCCACATACCACGTCAGCAGGGTCTGTTTCTGCTGCGGATTGAGGTCGTGCGGTTCCACAAGGGTGTTGAAAATGGCCTGCGGCTCGAAACGCATGGCACGCAACAAATCCTCCAACTGCCACAGATAGAGTATATACTCGGCAATGTTTTCGTGTCGTTTTTTCTGTGCAATAAACATATCCTATATTTTTCTCAATCAAACAATCTTCTCTTAATCAACTCCGTCATATCCCTCGCCATCTCGCCCTCCTGCTCGTTGCAGACCGTAGCCGCCAGCCTCTCTGCAATGATGTCGGGCATATAGACACACCCCGCGACGGAGCTCCTGATGCGGTCGAAGAGAGCCACCTCCAACGAGTCGGTGTAAACCTCCAAACTCCTCACCTCGCCCCTGCGCACATCGAACAGCAGCTCAACACCGCCCCACGCAAAACGGTCGGCCACGCGGCAGGTGAATGTCGCCGAGGTGTTATACAACCACTCCTCCGACGACAGAAAGACCCTCTGCTCCTCTATGGCTCTGCGCCCCTCGGCATCGGGAACTATGACACGTGGCTCCATTCCGTACTCGCACGCAAAGCTCTCCTTCAAGGCGGCCTTCATGCGCTCCACATCTATCGAGCCGTCCAGCTCCGCGAGATTGACCACACGCGAGCGGACCGAATCGACCCCCTTGCTCTGCAACTTCTCGGGCGGAACATTTAGATAGCGATTCATCTCGGCCACATTGGTGCGGATTAGAATCGTGCCATGATGGCAACTCCTGCCCGATGCGGAGTGGAACGCGTTGCCGGAGAACTTCCGCCCGTCGATGCAGATGTCGTTGCGTCCCGTCTTCTCGGCCGCAAGTCCGAGCCGTCGCACCGCACCAATAATCACATTCAACTGGCGCTCCACCGAGTAGTTTTCTTTGACGGCCAGAAAGGTGAAATTGAGATTGCCGCTGTCGTGATAGACCGCACCGCCACCCGAGTAACGACGCACCGGATAGCCGCCCTCCTCCCTGAGACGCATCACGTTACACTCGTTCCAGATATTCTGATTGCGTCCGACCACCACCGTACGCTCGTTGCGCCAGAGGTACATGATCACCTCGTTGTCGGCCACGCTGTCCAACAACCACTGCTCGACGGCCAGATTCTCATAAGGATTCAGAACATCACTCTCAAAATATCCTGTCTTTTTTATCATATCAGTTCCGTTTATGTTACTTCTTCCAATCCGTACAGGCAAAACCCCGCAGCCGGAATCACTACAAATCAAGAGGGATTACAGAAAAAGAGGTCTTTGCTTTTGTATAGGAATTTCCGGGTGTCAGATTAATATGACCTCCGAACTTGAAGTATCGTCCGTCTTTGGAGTAAATCAAATCATAACGAAATCCTTCACCCCAATTCGGACCCGAGATTGTATAAACACTCTCCTTGCCATCAATGGTATATTGCGGAAGTTCCTCCAACGTCAAATCTTTATAATGGCCCTCATAATCGCCTATATTATAGGCCGAATCTGCATGGTCAATGAGTTTATCCACATACTTTTCCATATATTTAAGACTCGGTTTCTCCTGTTCGGTCTTGAAACCGAAATAGACACCCTCGTCATTTTCACCATCGGGATAGAAGCCGAAAAACTCAACATAATCGTTCGGTTGTTGCACATGAGGAAGTCCGAACATATCCCACGGAAAAGTGTCCCACTCCTCGATTTTCTTTCCACCGCTACAAGCCGTCAAAACAGAAACCATCGTGATAACGGCAAACAATAATGTTTTCTTCATGATTTTCGATTAAATTAAAATAGTTTGTTACAAATGTAGTAAAATTATTTTTCCTCTCATCCCAATCTTATCCCAAGATATAATCTCTCCGACCTCTCTCATAAAAAAACGGGATTCTTTGGTTATCACGAAGAAAAATATTAATTTTACGAATGTTTTTGGCGGAAAAGACAATAACAGACAAAGAGATAACGACAAAAATCTAACATAAAAACACACTGACAAAATGAACGTAGAAATCGTAAAAGAGAAATTTGCAGAACATTTCTCGCCAGAAGGCGAACTCTATGCCTCTCCCGGAAGAATCAATCTTATTGGCGAACACACCGACTATAACGGAGGATTCGTATTCCCCGGCGCAATAGACAAGGGTATCGTGGCAAAGATAAAAAAGAACGGCACCGACAAGGTACGTGCTTATGCGGTGGACCTCGACTCCTATTCGGAGTTCGGTCTGGGCGAACAGGAGGCCCCGTCGGAGAGTTGGGCGATGTATATCTTCGGAGTATGTCGCGAGATACAGAAACGCGGCGGCAGACTCGAAGGTTTCGACACGGCTTTCTCGGGAGATGTTCCTCTCGGAGCAGGCATGTCCTCTTCGGCAGCCATCGAGAGCACCTTTGCATTTGCGTTGAACGACATGTTCGGCTGCGGCATCGACAAGTTTGAACTGGCCAAGATTGGTCAGGCCACCGAGCACAACTACTGCGGTGTGAAGTGCGGCATCATGGACCAGTTCGCCTCCGTATTCGGCAAGGCCGGCAGCCTCATCAGATTGGATTGCCGCTCGTTGGAGTATAAATATTTCCCGTTCGAGCCGAAAGGTTACAGACTCGTTCTGCTCGATTCGGCCGTCAAGCATGAGTTGGCAAGCTCGGCCTACAACCAGCGCCGCGAGAGCTGCGAGAAGGTGGTGAAAACCATACAACAAAAGGGCCACAAAGTGGAGTTGCTGCGCGACGTCACCATCGAGATGCTCGACGAGGTGAAGGACCAGATTACGGAGAAGGATTACATACGTGCAAAATATGTCATCGACGAGATTCAGCGAGTGTTGGATGTGTGCGACGCTTTGGAGCGCGCCGATTTCGACACCGTAGGTCAGAAGATGTATGAGACCCACCACGGCATGAGCAAGCTCTATGAGGTCAGCTGCGAGGAGCTCGACGTATTGAACGACATCGCCAAAGAGTGCGGTGTGACGGGTTCGCGCGTGATGGGTGGCGGATTCGGCGGCTGCACCATCAACCTCATGAAAGAGGAGTTGTATGACAGCTTCATCGCCACCGCCAAAGAGAAGTATTCGGCACGATTCGGCCACGAGCCCAAAGTGTACGACGTGGTCATCAGCGACGGTTCTCACAAAGTTTTTTAAACATAACGTTACGCAACCGAGGTGTGCCGGAGACGGCGGACGCAATCCGGAAGGGTCGGAGACGGCCGTAACGACACATACAAAATAGGCAAAACCAAGAGCGCCACACTCTGCATGAGTGTGGCGCTCTTGGTTTGTCATGTCCGCGGGAAGACAAACGACATGACATAACGGTCGGAGGCGAAGGAGATTGATGTGGTGAGAGTCGGCAAGGCGAAGTGCATGGCACAAAAATTGTTTTTCCTCTGCCGCCATCGTAATCGTCACCAGACATCGATAACAACAATTCACACACATCATCAACAATCAATCCTATGAACAGAGTATTTTCACTTCTGCTACCTCTGCTGCTGGCGGTCGGCTCCCACCAATTAAACGCACAGCAGCTGGCCGTCAAGACCAACCTGCTCTATGATGCCACCGCCACCGTCAATCTGGGCATCGAAGCCGCCCTTGCGCCTCAATGGACTCTCGACCTTTCGGGCAACTACAACGCATGGGAGGTCGCATCGGACCGTCTTTGGAAACACTTTCTTGTCCAACCCGAGGTGCGCTATTGGCTATGCGACCGTTTCTCGGGCCACTTTTTCGGACTGCATCTCCACGGCGGAAAATACAATTTGGCCAACATCGACAACAACATCCACTTTCTGGGCACCGACTTCTCCGTCCTGTCCGACTATCGATTTCAGGGTTGGTTCATCGGAGCCGGTGTAGGATACGGCTACGACTTCATCATAGGACGCCACTGGAATCTGGAACTCGAATTGGGTATCGGTTATGCCTACACCGAGTATGACAAATTCGTCTGGCAGAAATGTGGTCGCCAACTGGCCGACGATATGGCCCACCACTATTTCGGCATCACCAAATTGGCTGTGGGATTCACCTATTTGTTTTAACGAGAAACACAACTATTCAACATGAAAAAGATTCTATTCGTTCTGCTCCTCCTCACAACTCTTGCCGAGGCGGAGGCACAAAGTATTGCCAATGGCGAAGTGGCCGTATCGGGATTGGAGATGGCTCGCAACGACTCCATGCTCGACATAGGCATGAAAATGGACCTCTCGATGTTAGATGTGGACAACAATCGTGCGGTGGTCTACACCCCCGTTCTCTTCGACGAGGACCACGCCGTGGAGTTGGCCTCGGTTGGCATCTACGGCCGTAGACGCCACATTGTGACCGAACGAAACGATTGGGATGTGTCGGAGGTTACCGAGGAGTGGTTTTTCAATGAGCGGCGCCGTCCCGAGGTCCTCGACTACTTCACCTCGCTCCCCTATCAGGAGTGGATGAACGGTGCCCGTCTCAGAGTGGAGCGACGTCTGTATGGCTGCTGCAATCGCGTATTGGCCATGAGTTCCGACATGTTGGGCGGCTATGAAGAGTGGGTCTATGAACCGGTCTTCATCTATGTCCAACCCGAGGTGGAGTTGGAAAAAAGACGCCATGTGGCCAGCTCGGCCTACATCGACTTCCCCGTATCACAGACCGTCATCCGAAACAACTATCGCAACAACTCCGAAGAACTTGCCGCCATAGCAGCCACGATAGACTCCATACGCAACGACAGCGACATCAACATCCTCTCGCTGAACCTCAAAGGTTTCGCCTCGCCCGAAGGTCCCTATGACAACAATGCACGTCTTGCCGAAGGACGCACCCGGGCGGTGAGGGAATATGTGATGAACCTCTACGACTTCCCCGCCGAGGCGGTCACCACCTCGTTTGAGCCGGAGAATTGGGAAGGACTTGAAGCGTGGCTCGACACCACCGCCATCGCCAATCGGGAGGCAATACTCGACATTGTGAACGGCCCGCTGGCACCCGACGCCCGCAACGACCGTATAATGACAGAGTTCCCCGCCGAATATGCCATACTGCTGCACAACTGCTACCCCGCCCTGCGTCGTACCGATTACAGGGTGGAGTATGTGATACGCAATTTCAGTGACCCCGAGGAGATTGCCCTTCTGGTGGCAAGTGCACCTCAGAAGCTGAGCCTCCAAGAGTTCTACATCGCCTCGCTCAACATGGATGAGGGGAGCGAAGAGTTCGGCAACGTGTTCGAAACCGCCGTAAGGATGTATCCCGATGACGAGACAGCAAACCTCAATGCCGCCAACTCGGCCATGAGCAAAGGCAACCTCTCCGATGCGGAACGCTATCTGCAAAAGGCCGGTGACTCAGACGAGGCAATCTATGCCCGCGGTGTGTATGCCATGCTCACCGGCAATCACGATGCAGCAAGAGAGTTCTTCGGCTCTGTACGCCACTCGCTGAGGGAGGCCGAAAGAGAGGTTCGCAGGCTCGAAAGAGGCGCACGTCGCACATATCGCAGATAAACCAACAGTAATAATATACAAATCACTATTTACACACTTAACACTCATGACAAAACAATTTACCATCATCGCACTCGCATTGGCAGCACTCTGCTCATGCACCAAAGACAACGAACAGAACATCTCCTCTCCCATAGCGGGCGAAAAGGTCTATATGCAGTTCTCGGTGGCCATGCCCGCCACCAAGAGCACGACCGATTCGGCAGGAACGACCAACTCGGACGCCGACCCCGACAACGAGGCAGGCAAAGAGTATGAGAACACCATCTCATCGGTGGACTTGGAGTTTCACAACACCGCCGACGGCTCGGTAGTCACCGCACAAGACATCATTCCGCTCGCAGCCTCCGCCGACACCTATGTGGCCTCGTTCAATACGCTCGACCTCGTCCCCGGGGCCAGCTATCGGGTCTATGTCTATGCGAACTGCCAAGCCCAGCAAAATCCCGATGCCGTATATAGCATCTCGACGGACAATATCGACCAGACGGTGGCCCGCTCCGGCAACTTCATGATGACCAATGCCGCGGCCCCCGCAGAGCAGAGCATACCGTCCGACCTCTCGCTCTACACTCAGGCAACCACCCCGCTCAACATAGGCACTCACAGTGTGGAACGTGCCGTAGCCCGATTCGACTACAAGGCCGCCACCGATGGGAATCTCTACACCGTAGGTAGCGATGCGACTGGCGCAACGACTGTACGCATAAGACTCACAGATGTGGCACTGATTAACATGAGTCGCTCTTTCCACTATCTGCGCCGCACCTCGGCCGACGGTACCGACGCCTCGTGGACCATAGGCGGAGTAGAAACCGCCTCAAACTATGTGGTGGACAGCGATTGGGCCGACAAACTCTCCGCTGCGGGTAACGAACAGACCATCAACGAGAACAACTTCCTCCATCCCATGACCGCCTCTCCCTCCACATGGGAGTTCACCGCCCTCTCTTCGCTTGACGAACAAGACAGCTGGGATGGCGAGACGGGAGAGTATCTCATCTGGCGTTATGCCACCGAGAATACCATTCCGGGCACCGACAATCAGATAAAGGGCATCACCACAGGCATAGTCTTCAAGGGTCGCATAGAGCCTACCGAAGCCGCACCCGCAGCCATTACGGAGGCCATGAATGCAGGCGACACCATCTATGTCTTCAACAATGTTCTCTATGGTGCATGGAGCGATGTGAGGGCGGCAGCGACCACCTCGGCCGACCCCGCACTGACGGCCGCCGTAAATCAGGTGGAGAGCACAGACGAGGCCCGACGCACCGCACAGACCTACGCAGCAGCAGGATTCACCGGCTATACGCCCGATTCGGAGGGTAACTACAACACGCTCTACTACTATTGGAATCGTCACAACGACAATGGCAACAACGGCACGATGGGCCCCATGGAGTTTGCGGTGGTGCGCAACAACGTCTACAAACTCAGCGTGGATGACATCGCGCGTTTCGGCCATCCCGAAGACCCCGATAGTCCCGACCCCAATCCCGAAGAGCCCGATGAGCCCGACGAGGAGTTGGACCACTACTTCAATGTGAATGTGCGCATTGTGCCCTGGACGGTGAGAATAAACCACATAGAGTTCTGAGCATCATGATTTCATTTCGCAATATAATATCTCCGCCTATCGGCATGAGGGTCGCTGCCCTCATGCTTACGGCGGCGGTAGCGTGTGGATGTGAGAAGATTTACACCGACCAGAGCGACTGCCCGCGCGGTGTGGAGCTGCGTTTCGTATATGACTACAACATGGAGTACAGCGACTCTTTCAACACTCAGGTGGATTGTCTTACGGTACACGTGTTCGACTCCGACGGCAATCATGTGGACAGCTTCGAGGAGATGGGCGCACCTCTCACCGACGAGAACTATCGCATGACACTCGACCTCGACGAGGGTCGTTACTCGTTTGTTGTCTATGGCGGCATGGCCTGCGAACTGAGTTCATTCAAGCTTATGTCACCCACCCGTGCCGAAAGCGACATGGAGAAGATGTATGTGAGCCTCGATTGCGACAATTCCCGCTCCGAAAACAAACTCCATGACCTCTTTCACGGCATGACGGAGGTGTATGTCAGAAACGACGACTATGTGAAATCGACGGTGAAACTCACAAAGAACACCAACAATCTGCGTGTGGTCCTGCAACAACTCTCCGGCGAGCCGTTGGACAGTTCGCAGTTTCACTTCGAAATCACCGACGACAACTCGCTCTTCGCCTTCGACAACAGCCTTGTCCCCACCGACGACATACACTATCTGCCGTGGGCGACGGACGACGGAGTGGTGGGCAGCTGGGACGATACACAGACTCCTGTGGCGGTGGCGGCGGCCGAGTTCTCAATCTCGCGGCTTACCACCGGCACCTCGCCGCGACTGACAATCACGGAAAACGACACACAACAGACCGTACTGAGTATTCCGTTGCGCGAATATCTGCTCCTGCTCCGAAGTCAGCTCTATGACCAGATGGACGAACAGGAGTTTCTCGACCGCCAAAGCCGCTGGTCGCTCATCTTCTTCCTCGACAAAGACAACCGATGGGCCGAAAGCCGCATAGTGATAAACGACTGGGTGGTGAGAATAAACGATACGAATCTGTAACACACATCCGCTCATTGAGTTGATTATGAAAACAGACATAATAAAACTGCTTGCAGTCATGCTGGTTGCGCTGTGCTCCTGCACCGAGGTGCGTGACGAGCCGCAGCCGACAGACAAGAGCATGCTGAACCTTACGGTAAGTGCCGTAGGCGGACCGACCCGCACCCGCTCGGAGGCCTCTGACAATATCTCCGCAGGAGAGATGATGCAGACACTGCGCATAATTATTCTCAGGCCCGACGGTATGATAGAACACAATCGCTTTCTTGACTTCCGCCAGACCCCTTCGGAGGAGTATGGCGACATAAAGTTTGAGGTAACGGAAGGAGAGCGGAAGAAGATAGTTCTGCTGGCCAACGAGGAGAGTCGTTTTGCCGACGGACGGCTCATAGCAGACTACGATTGGGCCTCGCTGGCAACGGGCAATCCCTATCCCTCCGAGGCGGACCAACTGCCGATAATCACCACAGAGGCCACCATGGAGCTGCCTCTGCCATTGGTGATGAGCGGCATACATTCGGTGGATGTTCCGGCCGAGGGAGGTCACTCGGTTACGTTGCCCGTATTGAGAGCCGCAGTGAAGTTCTCCTTCTCGATAACCAACAGCGGAAGGGAGTCATTCGTGGTGAAGGGTTTGGAGATAGAGAAGATTGCACGAAAGGCCTATCTCTTTCCACACGGTCACGACTACACCGACGGGACAGCCACCGATTATGAGGTTCCCACGATAGGCAACAACGACCACTATACCTTCACCCTTCCGACGGATTCGCTGGTGATTCCCGCCGGCTCAACCGTGACACTTCGGCCACTCTATCTTCCCGAGAGCCGATACACCGACCCCGACGGCGATGCACGCAACTATCGCATCTCGCTCCTGAGTGACGAGATGGCGTTGCGCAGCGGCTATTTCGACAATCTCTCCCAACTGCCCCGCAACACCCATGCAGTGGTGGAGGTGAACGTATTAAACTCAACAGAGGCCGAATTCAGAGTGGAGGTGAGTGCCTATGGCAGTCACACACTCATGCCCGACTTCGGTCTGTAACCACACTTTGACACACCATGAAACACATATACACATTCATCTTCCTCATGGCGGGGTTGATACTCTCGACCACGTCGTGTGTGAAAGAGGACGACCTCGACAGCTCTCTCCCCGTAGGCAGCGGCGAAAGCAGACTTCGGATGAGTGTGGAGTTCCGACCCGCCGCCACCCTGACGACCCGCGCTGCGGCAGGAAACTCCATAAGGCATATCGACGACCTCAACATACTATTCTACAATACCGACGGCTCGCTGGCCCGACACCACTTCCTCACAGAAGAGATGTTCACGACCAGCTATGTGACCCCGCCAGAGACGACAACCGATTCGGCCACTCCGGCAGAGAGCACCGTATGTCGTGCGGAAGGCTCGTTGCCCGATGCAGTGCCATACGGTCGTTATCGCATCTATGCAGTGGCCAACATGGGCGACATGACGGGTGACGAACGCCTGCTCGATGAAGAGCGACTGAAAAACATCTCCCTCCCGTGGAGCAGTGAGGTGGTCGAAAACAGTGCCATGTTCGGATACTTCAATCTGAGCGATGCGACGGAGATTCCCGATGAAGCACCTCTGCTGACCATCAACTCTCCCGCGCTGTCGCTCACCGCATCGGTACGTCGCACCGTATCGAAGGTGACGGTGGCCTTCGACGGCACACAACTGAACGAAAATGTCACCATCTACATCCGTCAGGCCCAGATAAGGGATATTCCCGCCTCATGTCTGCTCGGCAACGACAACTCCCCCTCCTCGCCCGACCAACTCATAGCCGAGGGCGACACCATTCTCTACTCCGTCTCCGACACTCCGGAGGAGTGGCTCATGATTGCCCGCGGAAGACCTTCGGGCGGAGGCATCCACTCCGAAACCGAGCGGGCACTGTTCTTCTTCGAAAATATGCAGGGAACAGGCGAGAAACACATCTACGACCCCTCCGGCACAATAATGAAGGACAACAAACCCTACGGCACCTATGTGGAGGTAACGGGCTACTATGTTAATCGCAGTGACGACAAAGCGTCCAGAGGCCCCGTAGTCTATCGGTTCATGCTGGGCAAGAACGCCACCGACAACTTCGATGCGCAACGCAACAATCACTACAAGCTCACATTGAGATTTCGCAACGACGCCAACGACCCCGATTGGCACATAGAGTATGAACCGGAAAACCCCGAAATCTTCACTCCGGCACAGATATATATCTCCTACGGATTCAACGAGAGCGTGACCATACCCGCCGTACTGCAAGGTGTGTCCGAGGGGACACATCTCTCCGCCACCATAGTGGATAATCCGTGGTATCACATCGGACATCCCTATGCCCACGTGAGCACCGAGAACTACAACGGTTTTCTCTCTCTCAGCCCCACCAATGCCTACATCGTGGGCAACTACAATCCCAACATCTCCACCGAGGAAAACAACTACATCCTTGCCCAAAGGAAGGCCGACTTTCAGGCAGGAGCGGCAAAAAGTTTCGCCGCCGAGCGCAGCGAGGCCGGCAACAGTCGCTACTCCGTTCCGGTCTACACGCGCGGACTGCTGCTCGGCAACTCCTTCTCGGGCAACAACATCTTTGTCAATCACACTCGCTCGGCAACGGTGCGTCTGTCGGCCTCGGCCAACGGCAAGGTGGTGACGCAGGATGTGAAGGTGTTGCAGGTGAAACGCATAGTCAATCCTGCCGGAGTGTGGAGGTCGGGTGACAACACTTCTCCCTTCCGCGTGCGTCTGATGGAGCTCGACGAGAGCGACGTGGGCCCCTCGGGCATGGAGCACAGGGAATTTCGGGCCCCTCACTCCGACGGTCCGTGGACGGCCCACATAGAACATGGCGCGGAGTGGGTGAGAATAAAATCGGCCGATAAGGCCGAGTGGGGTACGGATGACGTGACGGGTGCCACCGGCTCGGAAATTTGTTTCGACTATCGCCCCGCCACCACCTATTCCTCAGGCGTGCGTTGCGGCGTGATAAGGGTGACGTATCACGATAACGAGTGTGTTCACTACATATTCGTGAGTCAGGGCCTCGGCACCACAAATCTGAACGGCACAGAGTGGCAGAACCGAAATCTGCTCTATCGCGGCAAACTGGTGGATAATCCGCTGTTGGAAGGGTCTATGTTCAAATTCGGCTCGTTCAACATCGGTTTCAAGGCCGAGAACAACATCAAAGCCGGATACGGCTTCGACCAAGATTGCAGCGACAAAAGTTTCGACACATGGGTATACAGCACCGCGACGGGTATATCGTCCGCCCTGCGCACCTTTGCCGACGTGACTATAAACACAGGCGGATTCCCCGCCACGAACGACTCTGCGGGAACGCCCGCCACCGCAGAACAATGGAGTTCACTGGCGCATCTGCGTCGCTACTACGGTGTGCTCTACGGCGACGAATGCACCGAAACGAAGACCACCACCGAGGAGGCTTACTCCTATCTACGGGCAGGCGACCCAAAAGGTATGCAGGGTGTCTTCGTGTGGGACGACAGCAGGGCGGGCAACCACATCTTCCTGCCGATAGGGGCCACAGGGTATGGACATCGCAAGGCAAAGGACGACTACAACATCTGGAACGACGGCAGCGGTCGCACTACTCGTCATGTGGTGTTGAAGTATGCCAAGCGCAGCATGGCCATGCAGCCCGACGTAGCTGCACTCATGCCCCTCTACCACGACATATGGATGCACCGCGGAGCCATCTACTGGTACCGCGAGGCCTCGGCAAAACTCTATGCCCACGACTTGAACTACTTCACCTTCGGATTCGAAAGTTATTACGATAGCGCCATGGTCTACCACAACTATGTGATAGTCGATAGCGACATGGCCTTTATAAGATGCGTGAAGTGAGTTTCAAAAACCTCTCCTTTCAGAGAGAGATTCGGAGGGATTTTGAATATGGTTGCGGACATCGCACAAAAAAGGAGCAGTTTTTCGGCTGCTCCTTTTTTGTGTGCGGATAAAGGGACTCGAACCCCCACGCCTTTCGGCACCAGATCCTAAGTCTGACGTGGCTACCAATTACACCATATCCGCAATTAACCTTTTATGCGGAACAAAAATAGTCATTTTTTACAAATTACAAACCATCTCACGCGCGGTTTCGCAGAATATCCATCGCTCCCACTCTTAAACATGTCGGCAGGCAAATCAGAGCCTGAGCATCGGCAGGACCATCCATCCAATCCGTCCTCTCTGTCCGGGCATCCTCGTTCGGCTGCGTAAATCACAGATTGTAGAGGCGTTTATAAACCCTGTTCACATTCTCCAAAATCTCGCGCTCGCCCTCCACTCGACGGCCCTCCATGACCAAACGTCCGTTGCAAATCACGCTTTCGACACACGACGAGTTGGCCGAGAAGACCAGATTGGAGAGGAAGTTGATATTGGGGGTAAAGGCATAATTATCCGTGTCGATGATTATTATGTCGGCCAGACGCCCCTCTTCAATCACGCCCGTATTCAGTCCAAGTGCCTCTGCGCCGTTGCGGGTGGCCATGTCTAACAACTGTTCAAGCGGAAGTGCCGTAGGGTCGGCGCGCCACGCCTTCTGCATAAGTGCGGCGGTCTTCATCGCCTCACGCATGTCGAGATTGTTCGACGAGCCGCAGCCGTCGGTTCCCAGACAGACCTTCACACCGCGCCGGTGCAACTCCTCATAGAGGAATCTGTATCCCGAGGCGAGTTTCAGATTGGAGTTGATGTTGTGGACCGGCGTCACTCCCGAGGCCGCAATCACGTCCATATCCTCCTCCGTAAGCCACAAGCTGTGGGCCGCAATCACATCGGGTCCCAGCGCGCCCAGACGCTCCAAATGACGGAACGGGGTGAGTCCGGTCTGTGCCACCGAATCGACATTCTCCTGCTCGGTCTCCGACACATGGATGTGGATTTTGAGCCCGTGGTCGCGGGCAAAGTCGCAACCCCAACGTATCATCGCATCCGACACCGTATAGGGGGCATGAATACCAACCGCCACGGTTTGCAGTTCGCCCCACTCCTGCGCCTTGCGGAACGTGTCGTGCATGCGTTGTTTTATGCTCTCAGCCTTCGAGGGGTCTTTGGAGTCGAGAGCAATCTCGGTGTGCACCGAGCGCATCCCCATCTCGGCGGCGGCCCTCACCGAACTCTCGGCCATCCAATACATGTCGTTGAAACAGGTGGTGCCCGTTTTGAGCATCTCCACACAGGCCAACTTGGTGGCCCAATAAATCTGCTCCTCGTCGAGACGTGCCTCCACCGCCCAGATGCTGTGCAGCCAATCCATCAGGCGCGAATCTTCGTTGTATCCCCTCATGAGGGTCATGGGCGAATGGGTGTGCATATTGACAAAACCGGACAGCGCCGCCTTGCCGCGTCCGTCAATCACCTTACACTCCCCCTCGGGCAACTCCACGCGGTCGGCCACACGTGTCACCGAGTTGCCGCAGATGAGAATGTCTTTCGTTGCTCCGTCGAGCATGATGCCTTTTATGAGAATCCGATTCATTGCCATATCCATTAATTTTCGGGGTAAATCATCAACAACCAACTACCCAAAGATACGAATATTGTCCGGAAAACCGCCCTAAAAGGCGGCACAAAAAAAGCGGACCGGAAGAATCCGGTCCGCAATGAAAAGAATGAAAGTCGGGACTAAAAGTAAAAAAACACCAAATTTATCTATTAATAACCGGGGTTCTGCATTGCCGCCTTCTGGTCCGCGGTCAAGAACTTGCCATCAACGGTGATGTTGTCGAGGTAGTTCTGCGGGAGAGGACGATAGTAGTGCTTGTTGGGGTTGAAATTGCCACCACCGCCATTAGCATACGTAATACCTTTAATATCCGTAGTGTGACCCGTAATGTCGGTAAGCGTTGTGCCGTAAGCCTGATCGTTGAAAATCAGACGGTCTTCCAGAGTCTTGGTACGAGCCAAGTCCATCCAACGAGTCAGCTCGCCGTACATCTCTCTCGATTTCTCGTTGAGCAGGTAGCAAAGAGCCTTATCATAGTCGGAGGTGTAACCCAACTTGTTGATTACGTACATATCCTCAGCGGGGTAGTTATCTTTGGTAACAGTTGCCAGCACAGAAGCGGTTTCGTCCAAAGTGGCTCTCTTGTCGAGACCGAGCGAATAGTAGTACGAGTTCTTGGGATAGTAAGCACAGTTGGCTTCGTGACCTTTGATATCGGCTTTGTACTTGTTGTTATGGTATGCCATACCGCCATCGACATAGTCGTCGCGTTTCTCGCCGGCCTTGTACTGTGCACGGTCGCGCAAGGGTTTCAACGTAGCGATACCGGCATCGATGTTACCCTGACGAATCTGAGCCTCGGCCTTGAAGAAGTAAGCCTCTGCCGAACGAGCCAAAATACCGTCGCGATAACCGTTACCCTGATTGTTTACATACACAGCACCATCGAAATATTTGCTCAACGTAGCATAGAGGGTGTTGAAATCGGGGGTCATACTTGTACCGATGATTTCGCCCGTAGTCTCGTCATAGATGTTCAGAGCCATGATGCAGGGGATATACTTTCCGGTGTTGTAGTCCACATAGTCATAAGTACCGTTGCCGGCAGGAGCCTTATCCACATTCACCTCATCCTTATAGTATTTCACACCGTAGTCCTCGCGGTTGATTACGTACATCGAAGAGAGGTATGCACCGTTGTCGCTGGGGAAATATTCACCTGCTATAACCTTAGAACCGTCACCCAAAGTGAGCTCGATGGCTTTTCTGGAATTATTGGTGTAACAGTCATTAACGGCATAGGTGGTCTTGAACGATTTCCAGAAACGCGAGTCGTTTTCGAGGTCGTAGAGGTAGTAGGCGTAAGACGGGGTGGTCTTGCAGCGCTGATACTCACGGGCACCTGCGATGTCACGTTTCATGAAGGGGAAGTTCTGATACCAAGCGGTGAAGTTTGCGAGGGTCATGTTGTTCACGCCGCGCAGGGTAGAATCGTGACCGGTGTTGGATGCTGCGAGTACAATCTCCGTATTGGTCTCGGTGATGGCGGTGTCGTAATCGGTGAAGTTACCGAACAGGTCCTCGAAGTTGGGGGTCAGCGGGTGAGCCGCAATAACCTCCTCGGCATAAGTGATGACGTCTTTCAAGTCCTGAGTAACGTAAGCCGAGTTCCAACCGCTGTTAATCTCCGAAGCTCTCCACAAGTGAGCCTTAGCCAAGTAGTGCGAAGCGGCGCTCTTGCGGAGTTTGCCTGATGCCGACGGTCTTTCGGGCAACAAGTTGCGAGCGTTGCCGAGGTCGCTGATGATTTGTTTGTAAACCTCCTCCTGAGCAGTACGCGGGAACTCGCGCTGGGGAGTGGAGACAGCCTCAGTAATCAAAGGAACATCACCGAACTGCATGGTGAGGAACAGGTAGTTGAAAGCTCTCACGAAGTAAGCGGTACCCAAAACCTCGTCCTTGTCGGCACGACCTTCCATAACACTCTCTGCCGAGCCGATAATCTTGTTGGCACGCCAGATATACTCAAACATGGTATCCCAGAAGGTGTTCATGCCCTGAGTATTGCTGTTTACAGCAGGCACAACCGGCTGCAAGCGGGAATCATAGTTGTTCCACATTTCGTTCGAGTTATCACCTGCAACCATGAACTCGTCGGTTCCGTAGTTGGTGTAAGCATAGCTCGACTCGTTGTTGAACATATACTTAAACTGGATGTAAAGGCTCTCGGCCATCGATGCCAGACCATCGGGCTCGTTGAGGTAGCTCGACGAAGCGGCATCTCTCTTGACTTCATCAAGAAAGTCGTCACTGCATGATACTGTGCACGAAACAGCACCGAGTACCATTATGCTTCCTATTATTCTGACAATATTTTTCATATAATATTAATTTTCTCGTTAAACTTGTTTTGCATCAATTAGAAACCGATGTTCAGGCCGAATACATAACCCTTGTTGTAAGATACGCTGCTAACGTCGCTATCCATCCAGTCTGTTCCCTGATAAATCGAGAACGGGTTCTTCAACTGAGCGGTCAGTTTCACATTGCTCAGACCTACAAACTTGCAAGCCTTCTCGGGCAGATAGTAACCGAACGAAATCTGACGAACCTTCACGAACGAAGCGTCTTTCTGGAGCAGGATTCCCGAATATTCATCACCACCGGCGGTGTTGAAGTAAGGACGCTGATACTGAGCACCGCTCTTGTTGTTCTCGTTGTAGTAGTTGATGTGCTTAATCGGCTCACGACCTCCCTGATACTCACCCGTCTGGGCAATGTATTTTAGGTTGGCATAGATGAATACCGACATTTCGAGGTTCTTGTAACGGAACGTGTTGGTCATACCTGCGGTCCAGAGAGGACGACGGTTGCCGAGGATTACACGGTCGTTGTTGGAGTCGATTTTGTAATCGATTTCGCCATTCTCGTCGGGCTGGTCAACGGGACGTACCTTACCCGGTGCGAAGTTGTGACCGTTGGCGTTGTAGAGTTCAATCAGTGCGAGGTCCTCCTCGGAGTCGGTCCAAAGACCTGCGCTCTCATAACCGTAGAGCACCGAGATGGGCTGGCCGATGAACAAGCTGCTACCTACCATATCCTCTTTACCATTCTGCAACATTTCGATTTTATCCTTCGTGTAGGCGAGGCTCAACGAGGTGTTCCAAGTGAAATCTCTCTTCTGAATGTTGATGGAGTTCAACATGATATCGAAACCGCGGTTAGAGGTGCTACCGATGTTGTCTTTGGTGCCGGTCTTACCCGAAACCGAAGGCAGTGTCACGTCGAAGATAAGACCGTCGGTCTTGGCGTAGAAGGCCTCGATGGTACCCGAGAGGCGGCCTCTCAGCAACGAGAAGTCGATACCCACGTTGAACTGGTCGGTGGTCTCCCAACCGATGTTGGTGTTGGCCAAGCTGCGGGGCGAGTAGTAAACGGTGGTACCCTGATTACCGAAAGCGGTCAGAGTGCTCGAAAGCACATCCTGAGTGCTGTAAACGCCCACAGAGTAGTTACCGGTCTTACCCCAGCTTGCACGCAGTTTCAACTGGTCGAAAGTGGTCTGGTTGCTCATGAAGCCCTCCTGGTCGAGTCTCCAACCCAAAGCCACCGAGGGGAAGCCGTGCCATTTGTTGCCATCACCCAGCTGCGATGCACCGTCATAACGATACGAAGCAGTGATGAGGTATTTGTCTTTGAAGCTGTAATTCACACGTGCCATGTAAGAGCTCATGGTGCGCTCGGTGAGCGAGTTGTAGCTCGGCGAGTTGAGCGTGCCCACGGTCGTAGGGCTCAGACCCCACCAGTGCTGCATCATACCCATTGCAACGCCCGAACCGCTCATGCTGTAAAGCGTGGTGCTCATGTTCGACATGGCCTCCTGCAACAGGGTAACGTTTACTGAGTGGTTGCCGAAATCTCTTACGTAGTAAATCATGTTGTCCAACGTCCACGAGAAGTTCTTGCTGGCGTTAGAGTTTACATAATCGGTACCCTGCGATACGCGGTTAACCGAATCTTTCGACAGATAACGATATCCGTGGCTGTAGCTCAACTGGGGACCGAAGTTGGTCTTGAAGCTCAAACCTTCCAGCGGCTGCCACATCTTACCGAAGTCCAACGAAGCGTAGAAGCTGCCGCTAAACTGAGCCGACAGGTTGTTGATTTTTGCGTTACCAACCTCATCGACGATGGTAGGAATGGTGGTGTCACCACCCGGGTAGATGATACGGTTGCCGTCTGCATCATAGGGCAGAGCATAAGAGAAGGTGTTGCGAGCCTTTGCGTGGAGAGAATTGGGAATCGAACCGGAGATACCGTTACCGGAGTCGATACCGTACTCCTGATCCGAGTAGCGTGCGTTCATAGAACCACCCATCGAGAACCATTTAACGGGGGTGACATCAACGCTCGTACGGAACGTGTAACGCTGATAGCCCTGACCAATCTGGGTACCTTCCTGATTGAGGTAACCGAACGATACGTAAGCCTTCATCTTATCGGTACCGCCGCTTGCGCTGATGGTATGCTCCTGAGTTACACCAACGCGGTCGCTATACTTGGTCCAATCGGTGGAGATAACCTTCGAGGGGTCCCAAGTGAGACTTGCCTGATTGTAACTCTCGTTATAATACTGGTCAGGAGTAATGCCCCAACCGTTAAGGATGTTACCCCATGCGGTCTCATCAACACCGTAGTTGGTGAACAACCTGCGGTCGGTTTCAATGGTCGGCTGGTCGGCACGAGGACCGAGACCTGCATAGTAGTAACCCCAACGACGCCACTCGATATACTCGGCTGCGTTCATCATGGGAACTACATCGTGAACCTTTTCAAGGGTCACCGTACCATTATAATTAAAGGAGAATTTGCCGTCATCACCGCGTTTGGTGGTAACCAAGATAACACCGTTACCTCCCTGAGCACCGTAGATAGCGGTTGCCGAGGCGTCTTTCAAGATGTCGATGGTCTCGATATCGTTGGGGTTCAACATGTCGAGGCCCACACTGCGCGATACCACACCGTCGATAACCACCAGCGGCGAGTTGCTTGCACTGATGGAGTTCACACCACGAACGGTAATCGAACCGGTAGAACCGGGGCGCTCCGAAGAGGTGATGTAAACACCGGCAG
>JAZODY010000027.1:0-1801 GCA_045597245.1 Tidjanibacter sp. | reverse complement strand
CAGAACGACATGGCTACGATCCGACTTTATTTTGCCCACCAGATAACCGTAGCCGTCTGGTGAAAGATGGAACACTCCTTCGATTTTGGGCTCGCGGCTGATGTCTTGTTCGCGCTCGTTGATTGCCCGTTGCAGATACTCTTCTGAATTCTCGCGCTGATAGACAACCATCGCTATCAGGTAGGAGAAATTGACCGTCAGTGAAACCACTGTCGCTATCAGCAGATTCACCACCACGGTCGAACGTTTGGGATTTAAGTTTATCATTGTTTGTTGTGTTGTATGTTGGGTCTTTTCCTCAATCGCTCCTCGGACCGTGCGGTCGTTCTCCATCGGTTTCCCGCAAGGCTTGCCGGCCTACTCCTCCTCTTTATACCACGAAGCGTACATGACGTAGTCTTTTGCGGTGCGCTCCACTATGTTGCGGCTCTGTTCGGGCGAGATGTCTTTCACTCTTTTGGCCGGCACTCCGGCATATATGCCGTTGGGTTCCAAGATGCTGTTCGACAAAATTAATGCATTTGCCGCAATTATGCAACCCCTTCCCACGTGGGCATTGTCGAGTACCGTTGCGCCCATACCAATCAGGCAACTGTCCTCAATCACGGCTCCGTGTATGATGGCATTGTGACCCACCGACACATCGTTTCCTATGTGGGTTTGCGACGGGTTTGGCGACTTGTCGTAGAGGGTGTGAATCACTGCTCCGTCCTGAATGTTCACTCTGTCGCCTATGGTTATCGTGTTCACGTCGCCTCTCAGAACGGCGTTGAACCATATTCCGCAGTCGCGACCAATCTTCACGTCGCCTATGATTGTGGCATTTTCCGCCAAAAATGTGTTCTCTCCTATTTCGGGACTTTTGCCCCTTACGCTTTTGATGAGTGCCATGATGTTGTTCTGTTGTTTTGTTTGTTTGCCGCTATTGTTTTTGTTATCTGTTTCGTCTCCTTGCCTTCCGCTTGTGGAGTGTGCGGGGTGTTCACGCTTTGCGCTGTCGGGTTGTTCGCGCCGTCGTGTGCGCAATTCGGCCCGCTATGTGCGGTTGTCATGCTTTGCGTGTTGCCAATATTGTTCCATTTCGTCGAGTGATAATTGACTTATGGTCTTGCCTGCCGCGCGTGCACAACTCTCTATGTGGCTGAAACGCGCCATGAATTTCTTGTTGGTGCGTTCGAGTGCGTTCTCGGGGTCGATGCCGTAGAGACGCGCCATGTTTATCAGCGAGAAGAACAGGTCGCCAATTTCCGACTCCATGCGCTCTTTGTCGGCGGCGGCAATCTCCTCTTCCACCTCGCGCACCTCCTCTTTCACCTTGTCCCAGACCTCCTCTTTTTTCTCCCAGTCGAATCCCGCCGACGATGCTTTTTCGCCTATGCGGAAAGCCTTCACCATGGCCGGCAGACTGCGAGGCACACCCGAGAGGACGCCCTGAGCGGCTTTGCGCTCCTGCTTGGCTTTCTCTTTGAGTTTCAGCATCTCCCAGTTTTGAATCACCTCCTCGGGGTTCTCGGCATGAATGTCGCCATAGACGTGCGGATGACGATAGACGAGTTTGTCGCACAGGTAGTCGCACACGTCACCGACGTCGAATCGGCCCGCCTCGGAGCCCAACTTTGAGTAGAAAACTATGTGCAGCAACAGGTCGCCAAGCTCCTCTTTTATGCCGTCCAAGTCGCCATCGGTGATGGCCTGAGTGAGTTCGAAGGTCTCCTCTATGGTGTTGTTGCGCAACGACTCGAAGGTCTGTTCGCGGTCCCACGGACACTTTTCGCGCAGGGTGTCCATTATTTCCAACAGC
>JAZODY010000026.1:0-2274 GCA_045597245.1 Tidjanibacter sp. | reverse complement strand
AATACCCCAAAACGCACAAAAAGCTACCTCCCCAAAAAACAAAGAAAACCTGCCTAATAAAACTTGTTAGACAGGCTCCCTGTTTCTCGGGCGGAATCGACAACGATACGTCCCGCGATTGTTACAACGTGCCGTCGGTTTAGTCGCTGTAAACCTCGTTGCGAGGCAACGGTTCATCGAGATTGGCGGTACCAAGCGCCATTATCGCCAGCGCAACGGCAGCCTGCTCCTGATACTCGGCTATGCTCTCCGAGTAGGTGTCGCGAATGGTGTGCCATATCTCGCCATAGTTGAAGTCATATCCTTTGGCGTCGCTCTCGCGCATGCCGAGTGTGGGCACACCCTTCATGGCAAATATGGTGGCGTCGGTGCTGCCGGCTCCGGTGGGACGTTTGCGCGGGGTGGCGGCGTTTATCTTGAATCCGTACTCGGGATAGAGTTCTCTGAGCGGCTCGCTCATCTCCTCATACTCCTTCACCAGACTTGCAGGCACATCCATGCTCACGTAGGCCAGCGGACCGCCGTCGCGATTGAACATGTTGGAAATCTTGTCCAATTCGTCGGCATGAGCCTCGGTCCACGCCTCGGCTCCCAGCAACCCGAACTCTTCGGCCGCAAAGAGAATGAAATAGATGCTGCGTTTGGGTTTGGCTCCCGAAAGGGCCAGCATGCGGGCCGCTTCGAGCGTGGCCGAGCAACCCGAGCCGTCATCCACACCGCCCGTAGCCACATCGTAGGCATCCAGATGTCCGCTCACGATTACACTCTCCTCGGGCCTTTCCGAGCCCTTCATGCGGGCCACGACGCTGTGGTACTTCACGGGACCCATCTTGAAGTGGTTGCGTATCTCAAATTCCAGATAGACATCGCGGCGCTCTTCCACCATGCGTTTTATCTCGGCAAACTGGTGCTCGTCGAGTTTGATGTCGGGTACGGTGGGCAGGGTCTCGAAGGTGATGTCGGGATTCTTTACCACTCCCGGGTCATACAACGCTCTCAGGGGCAGCGGCGCAGGCTGAATGATGCCCAATATGCCGGCCTCCACCATCTGGCGATACATCACGCAAGGTTCCGCATTGAGCGGCAACAACTCCTCCTCGGTGCCGTTCTGGCGGTTGCGCATCATTATCTCTCTGTTCTTGGCAGCCTTCTCTTCGTTTTCGGCCAGAGCGGCGGCTCTCTTCTGGTCGGCAGCCTCCGATGTGTTGATGGCCCAACCGGTGTTACTGCTCTCCAACAGCACCCAGGCTCCTTTCAGTGCTCCCTTCACGCGGTCGAACTCGGCCTGAGTGCGAGGTTCGAGAATCACGTGTCCGCGCTGCACACCCTTCGTGCCGGATGTGTAGGAGGGGGTGGTGAAATAGAGATGGGTGAAGGGTGCGTCGGCACCAAGCACACGACCCCACCACGGACCGCGGTTGAATCCCACGCCCAACTCGCCGACCTCTTCCAACTCGGCCTCCAAGCCCCAGCTGCGGAATTGGGCCAGAGCCCATTCGGCTGCGTTGTCATAGGCATCGGAGCCCACCAGACGGCCGCCGAAACGGTTGCTCAGCACATCGAGATGCTGCATGGTGCGGTTGTCGGTTTTGGCCATTTCGGCTATCTTCTTCACTGCTGCATTCTGTGCAACTGCTCCCGTCATGAATGCAGTCAGGAGCAATGATATCAATATGGTTTTTCTCATTTTTGTTCGGCTTTTTTATGATTGTCAATAGTAGTTTCCATCTTAGTTCTCCGGTGCGAACATGGGGTCCCACGGCGGCAACATGGTGGGCTTCTGATTAAGTATGTCGAGCACGTCGGCCGGAACATATTTCTTCTCCACCACCACGCGGAACATATACTCGTCGAACCACTCGTCCGTCATTATCAGACAGCCCTGATAACCCGAGGCCGCACCCCAACTGTTCTCCACCATCCACTTCTTCGGGCGGCCCTGTTCGTCGAGGTCCACTGCTATGAGGGTCATGGCGTGGGTCGAGCCGCTGGCGAAGGTCATGATGCGCTCGCGTTTATCCATCGGGAAGTCGGTGGCGAAGAGCGACTCGTAATCCAGATTGGCGAGGTCCAATGTTCCCTTCGTGCTGTTGATGTATTTGTTTACGTCGCACGAGAAGTACATGGCTGTGTTGTCTTTTATGGAGGCAATGGCCAACTCCTTCACTCGCTCAATGGGCAGGTTGATGTAGAGCCAATTCTCACAGTCATACACATGGCGGTCATACTCAATCTCATACACCTTTCCATACTCGCGCGTGGGGTCGTTCATTA
>JAZODY010000025.1:0-15220 GCA_045597245.1 Tidjanibacter sp. | reverse complement strand
ATGATGTCGCCATCCTGAACCACATATTCTTTGCCTTCCACGCTAATCTTGCCCACCTCGCGGCACGCTTTCTCGCTGCCGAGAGCCACATAATCGTCATATTTAATCACCTCGACACAAATGAATCCGCGTTCGAAATCGCTGTGGATTATACCTGCTGCCTGAGGTGCTTTCGTGCCCTTTATGTAGGTCCATGCGCGCGACTCGTCGGCGCCCGTGGTGAAGAATGTTTCCAGATTGAGCAGGCTGTATGCCGAGTGTATCAGGCGCGTCACGCCCGACTCTTTCAAGCCCAGCTCTTCGAGAAACATCTGGCGCTCCTCATAGCTCTCCAATTCGGCAATGTCGGCCTCCGTGGCCGCCGCCACCACTATAATCTCCGCATTCTCTCCCTCTACGGCTTTGCGCACCTGCTCCACATATTGATTTCCGGTGGCGGCGCTTGCCTCGTCCACGTTGCACACATACATCACCGGTTTGTCGGTCAGCAGGAAGAGGTCCGACATCAGTTTGCGGTCCTCCTTGTCGAGCACTATCGAGCGTGCGCCCTTGCCGGCAAGCAATGTCTCCTTATACTCCATCAATATGTCGTATTGTCTTTTGGCACTCTTGTCGCCACCCGTCTGTGCCTGCTTCTGAACTTTGCCGATGCGTTTCTCTATGCTCTCCAAGTCTTTAAGGATGAGTTCGAGGTCTATGATTTCCTTGTCGCGCACAGGGTCTATCGTACCGTCCACATGGGTGATGTTTCCGTCCTCAAAGCAACGCAACACATGTATTATCGCATCTGTATTGCGAATGTTGTCGAGAAACTTGTTGCCCAAACCCTCGCCCTTCGACGCGCCTTTCACAAGGCCCGCAATGTCCACAATCTCAATCGTGGTGGGAATCACCTTCTTGGGGTTGTCTATCTCGGCGAGTTTGATGAGTCGCTCGTCGGGAACAGTAATCATTCCCACATTGGGCTCTATCGTACAGAAAGGAAAGTTGGCCGCTTGGGCCTTGGCGTTTGACAACGAATTGAACAAGGTCGATTTTCCCACATTGGGCAGACCCACTATTCCGCATCTCAATGACATGTTTTTCTCTTGTTTTTTCTTTTACACTTAACGTCCGCAAATATACAACTTATTCTCTGAAAATTCTCCACATCGCTTGCCTATTCCATATATAAATGCTAATTTTGAATTTTTAAACAGGGGAGTGTTGTCGGGTTGTTGTGGAGATGGCGGGAATGGGAAGGCGTGAGTGCTGTGAGTGTTTTGCAGAACATTCAGCCATTAGATGTATTGGAGCGGCTGTTGCATGAAAACGTCCCTCGGAAAAAGAGCCGAAAGAGTGCCCCTTGATGCTCGGTCTTTTGGGCGATAAAAGAGAGATAACAAACGAAAACAAAACATAAATACAAAGAATCATGGAGATTAAAAACATAACTACTGCGCTTGAAATAGTATCGCTCATTCTTAAAAATTGGGATGAGAACGGAAAGATAGACGAGATGGAGCGTACGGTGGTGCTCAAAAAGCTCAAAGAGATTGGTGTCGTTGTGGGCGAGTTGTCCATGAAACCGATTGCAAATACCCGTCCCGATGGCGAGGAGTTGCCGAGCCTGTTTGCCCAGCCTGCTGCTACGGTCGCAACATCCGCGGAGAAACCCCGACCTGAGTCACCGGTGTCTGTGCCGGTCGTGGAGGAGAAACCGACCATAGAAACAGACTCCCCGATGGAGGAGGCTGCCGGTGGGGTGGAGAGCGATGTTGTTGCCGAGGCGCAACCTGAGGAGCCTGAACTGCAACCGGAATCGGAGCTTCCGACCATTGATGACAAAGAGAGCGAAACACCCGCGAGTGTTCCTGCCGAAGCGACAGTTCCGACCTTTGAGGAGCCTGCAAACATCATGTCTCCATCTGCCGAAAAGAGCGAGCCTTCAATTACTGCAATCCCGACTGCTCCTGACGAGCCCCGAATCGAAGAGGTTGAGGAGTTGGGAGATAATATCGATTTCGAGTTGATTCCCGACACGTCGTTGGAGCAGGAGAGCAACTATGAAATATTGGAAGGTGAGTTCGATTTGGAGCCGGCAGAGAATCTCGATTTCGAGTTTGTGGCCGATGACGACGATGCCGAGGGTCAGAGCGAACAACCTTCGGAGAGTGCCGCACCTGTCGTTGAGAATCGACCTGCCGAGGCTGTTGCTGCCATGCAGCAGAGTGTTGTCGTGGCGGCAGAGGCAGGTGCTCCTGCCGTTCAAAAGAGTGAGTCGGCGGAGGAAGAGAGGATGCCGCAGTTCAATCGCCACCATAAGCTCGACCGCAAGACCATCAACCGTCTTTATGGAGATGACGATATGCCGATTGTGAATGAAAAGCCGGCCGAGGTAAAGCGCGACGAAGAGGAGCGTCCCATCTTTACGGACACTACAATTTACAGCAACGAGGAGGATGGTGCGGAGGACGACGAATTCACCGTGGTGGAGAGTGATGATAAGGGAGGTATGGTCGGTTTGGACGGTGATGGCGATACGATTGTGTTGGGAGAGGTGCTGAATGCTGGCCGTAAGGTGCTGGGTGACAGTTATGCCACGGAGCGCGAAGATGTGATTTCGACTTATGCTTCAAGCAAGGTGAGGTCGTTGCGTAGTGTGTTGGGCGTGAACGATATGTTCCTTGTCGCACGCGACCTTTTCGGAGGAAACGTAAAGGCTTGTGAGGCCGCCCTCGACAAACTCGACCAGATGCAGAACATCGACGATGCGCTGCTGTATATACATGATAATTTCAATTGGGACCGCCATCGCGAGGGGACTCAGCGTGTGATGGATGCCCTGATGAGAAAACTGTTGTAGGCCCATGTCGAAACTTTATGTCGTACCCACTCCGATAGGCAATTTGGAGGACATCACGCTAAGGGCGTTGAGGGTGTTGAAAGAGGTGGACCTCATCTTGGCCGAGGATACACGCACGACCTCGGTGCTGCTCAAACATTTCGATATAGAGAAGAAGATGCAGTCTCACCACAAATTCAACGAGCATGCCACGGCACGCATGGTGGCCGAACGTATTGAGGCCGGCCAGAGTGTGGCTCTTGTCTCGGATGCGGGAATGCCCGGAATTTCGGACCCGGGTTTTCTGCTGGTGAGAACCTGCGTGGAATGTGGAATAGAAGTTGAAACATTGCCCGGGGCGAGCGCCTCGCTGACTGCTTTGGTGCAGAGCGGACTGCCATGCGACCGATTCTGTTTTGAGGGATTTCTGCCTCAGAAAAAGGGGCGCAGCAAGAGAGTGCAGCAATTGGTCGAGGAGGAGAGAACGATGATTTTTTATGAATCGCCCTATCGTGTGGTTAAATTGTTGGAGCAGTTGGCCGAAGTGATGGGCGGCGAGCGAGAAGCATCGGTCTCCCGCGAATTGACCAAGAAGTTTGAGCAGACGGTGAGAGGTACATTGAGTACGCTTGCAGACCATTTCAGGCACAACGAACCCAAAGGAGAATTTGTGGTTGTGGTAGCCGGTCGCGATTATAAGAGCAGGACAAAGTGTAATGAGGGAGAAGAGGATAAAGAAAATTAAAGAGTATGAGACAGATATTAAAAGATGTGTTGGGCTATGTAAGGGAGCGCTTCGAACTCTCGGAAGATAATGCGCCGCAACATGAAGTGATAGACAACATAAGACGCGGAGTGGAGTTTAAGGGGATTAATCTGTGGGTGTTGGTGTTTGCAATATTCATAGCATGTCTGGGTCTTAACGTCAATTCAACGGCGGTAATCATCGGAGCCATGCTTATCTCGCCACTCATGGGGCCAATTATCGGTGTGGGTTTATCGTTGGGTATCAATGACTTCGAACTGCTGAAAAATTCGGTTCGCAACTTCTTTCTGATGGTTGTTGTGAGTCTTGTTTCGGCCACGTTGTTCTTCCTGCTATTCCAACCCGGAAGCAACCAGAGCGAACTTCTGGCACGCACGACCCCCACCACCAACGACGTGTTCATTGCACTCTTCGGCGGTCTGGCCGGCATGGTGGCGCAGACACGCAAGGACCGTACTCCCACCGTGATTTCGGGTGTGGCCATCGCCACCGCACTCATGCCGCCTCTCTGTACGGCAGGTTTCGGTATTGCGACGGGGCAGTGGAATTTCTTCCTCGGAGCCTTCTATCTCTTTACGATAAATGTGATTTTCATCTCGATAGCCACCTATCTGATGACCATCTTCCTCAAATATGACAAGAAGGTGTTTCTCGATTCGGAACGTGAGAAGAGAGTGAAGACCATCATGGCGGTGATTGTGGTGTTGGTAACCATTCCGAGTGTGGTTATTGGTCTGGGCATCATGAACAGGTCGAGTTTTGAAAACAATGCCGATAAGTTTGTCAATCAGGTTTTTCAGGGTGGCGAGAGTTACATGCTGATGGAGCATTCGGCAGACTATCGCCATGAGGGCAAGAAATCGCGTATTCAGGTGCGTCTTTTGGGTGACGGAGTGACTGAGGATTTGGTGGATATGGCGCGGGCACAGATGGCAAATTACGGATTGAAAGATGTGGAACTTGTTGTTCATCAGACTGATTTCGGAGGCGAGAGGGTCGATTTCTCCAATTTGCAGAAGGGATACTCCGATATCATCGAGGAGAAGAACAACCGAATTGCCGAGTTGGAACAACGCATGAGCCGGCTTACTGTAAGCGATACGGTGGCCATGCGCGACATATCGCGTGAGATGGGAGCGGTGTTCGACAATGTTACTTCGGTGTCGGTGGAGCGCCACGTAAGACACAACATGAGCGGAGAACCGACAGATACGGTGGTGGTCGGTTTGTTGAAAATAGCCGACGCGGAGCATGGGGTGGATACGGCCCGAATCATAAGTTGGCTCTCGACACGAATGAAGAGCGAGGATGTTGAACTGTTTTTCGAAAAGTAACAGGGGGGAGAGTTTGGGATGAAGTATAATGCTAAAATCAGCCGATTCGACAAGTTCTGCGGAACGGTTCTGTTTTACATTTGCAAGGTGTTGGGATGGTTGCCTGACTGGTTGCTTTACGGAGTGTTTGCGCGTGTGGTCTATTTTGTGCTGTACAGAGTGTTGCACTATCGTGTGAGTGTCACCCGCATCAATCTCGAAAGGTCGTTTCCGGAGAAGAGCGAGCAGGAGCGAAAAGATATTGAGAGGAAGTTTTATCTCCATCTGGCAGATGTGATGATTGATAGTATATCGTTTGCCGGAATATCGCGCAAGAGATTGGCCAATAGAATAGTGTATACCAATATCGATGAGTTGAGAGCCGAACTCGACGGTCGTAGCTGGCTGTGTGCTTTGGGGCACTACGGTTCGTGGGAGTATTTTTGCGGCTTCCCGCAGTTCTTGACGGAATATAAGATGCTGGGTGTCTATCGTCCGCTCCACAGCAAGCCGATGGACTATTTCTATTTTAAGATAAGGTCGCGTTTCGGTTGCGAACCCACCACAATGACAAATCTGCTCAAAAGCATGGTCCGTTCTATTCGTTCGGGCGATAGATTCGAAGTCGGATTGGTTTGTGACCAGACCCCGCCTTTTTATGAGATAAAGCATTGGTTCAACTTCCTGAATCAACCGACTCCCTTTTTCGAGGGCCTTGAAAGATTGGCACGCAAGTTTGGTATGCCCATCTATTTCGCCCATGTGGTACCCACGCGTCGCATGAGTTATGAACTCACCTTTGAACGTATCTATGACGGCAGGGAGGAGGTCGAGGATTATGAGTTGATGCAGTGCTATGCCGACAAACTTGAACAGATGATAAAAGATGCACCCGAATTGTGGATGTGGTCGCATCGTCGTTGGAAACACAGACCCGGAGTGAAATGGCAGAGACGAAAATCGTCATATTGAATTGGAACGGCTGCGCCCATCTGCAACGCTACCTGCCCGATGTCATAGCCGCCACCCCCGCCGAAGTGGAGATTGTGGTGGCCGACAACGGCTCCACCGATGATTCGGTGGAGATGCTGAGAGAGTCTTTCCCTCAGGTCAGAGTGATGTTGCTTGGAGAAAACTACGGTTATGCCGGTGGATACAATCGTGCATTGTCGATGCTCTCGGGCGACTATCATGTGTTGATGAACTCCGATGTGAGGCCGGATGCGGGGTGGTTGGAGCCGTTGTTGCGGGCAATGGAGGAGGATGAGAAGTTGGTGGCGGCTTCGCCCAAGATTCTGTCGGATGTGCGACGCGACAGTTTCGAGTATGCCGGTGCGGCTGGCGGATTCATCGACAAGTTCGGTTATCCGTTTTGTCGTGGGCGTATTCTGGCTGCATTGGAGCGCGATGAGGGGCAGTACGATGATGTGCGCAGGGTCTTTTGGGCCTCGGGTGCGTGTATGATTGTCAGGGCGGCGAGGTTCTCCGAAGTGGGTGGTTTCGACGACAAGTTCTTTGCCCACATGGAGGAGATAGATTTCTGTTGGCGTGCTCAGTTGTTCGGATATGGAGTGGCCGTTGTGCCTCAGAGTAGGGTGTGGCATCTGGGGGGCGGAACCTTGCCCAACAACTCTCCGCGAAAACTATATCTCAATTTCAGAAACAACATGGCCATGCTGCACAAAAATCTCTCCGACCGGGCCAAAAGAGTTGTGATGCCGTTCAGGACCGTTCTCGATTTTTGCTCCATGATGGTCTATCTGTGTATGGGACGACGGGAGTTTGCCCGCTCGGTGAAGGAGGCCCATCGCGATTATAGGGCATGGCGCGAAGAGTTGTCGAGACAACGCGACGAGATAAAGGCCCGTACCGTCACCCGTTCGCTCACCACCGTCTTTCGGGGTTCAATATTGTTGAGATATTTCCTCGGTTGCCGCCGATTCGGCAAACTGATGTAGCGCATATCCTCATTCTGTTGTATCAGTGTTTCCGCCGGAGAGCAAGAATAAAAGTGGCGGGAGGAAAACAATAAAATCATGGAGGCCGGACAATGTTGTCCGGCCTCCATGATTTTCGGTAAACACTCCTGATTTAGGAGTGTTTATTGTATTAGTATCTGAATCTTACGGCGTTGTTCAAATCGCCCACGTTTCTTACGGGAATCACGGTGAAACGATAGCTCTGCTCCACCGAGTCGTCGATGACATACTTGGGATTGATGCTTGCACCCCACGAGTTGTCACCGCCCACACCCATCATAATCTTGTCGATGTTGAGCTCCACGTAGTTCTGCGGAACGATGTCGTTGATGTGGGTCTGTTTGCGACCGTTGAGCACATCCACGTCGTTGTTTACATAGTTGTTGGTCTGGAAGTCGTGCTCGCTGTCCTGACTGTCGAACTGCTCCACCGAGTTGCGCAGAGCGTTGAACTCAATTACGTCGTCGGCCACGATTACAAGTCCGTTATCCTTGTCGTCGGTAAGTGCCAGCCAACGCACATCGGTGCGGTGACCGTTCTCCTGCGGACGGATATAGGGGAAATACATCTGCTCGGAAGTGGTCTCATATACGCCAATCAATGCTCCTGTCTTGCGGTCCCAATAGTTGTCTACGTCGCCACGTCCGTAGTACTTCACATTGTTGAATGCGGCCGGCAGACGCAATCTCATGCCCACGCGGGGCAGAGTGGGCTTGGACGAACGACGCATCATGCGAATAAACTCCTGCGGGATGGGTTGGCCGTCGGGACCGGTCATGGTCTGCATCTCCTCTTCCTTCTCGGGAACGGGGCTCAACGCGGCCGCAATGTTCAACTTGCCGTCGGTGTGGATGGTGTACTTTACGGTGTAGGTGTTACCCATCTCTTCGAGGTCGTAAACAATGTTCACATCGATACTGTATTTGCCGTTCTTGTCGGTCGTAATCTCCTTTACCTTAAACTGCTTGGAGGCCTTCTTCCATGCCTCGGAGCGTGCCGGCAGACGGTTTCCGTAGTCGTTGTCGGTGGGACCGCGCCAGAAGTTGGGTTGGAATCCGAATCCGTCCTCTATGTAGTTGATGTCGTCTACGGCGTACTTGGTGACAATACCCTTGTCCTTGTCGAAGACAAACTCTATGTTGCCGTCTTTGCCTTGTACGGTGCATACGAACAACGAGCCTGCGTTACCAACCTTGAATTTGCCTTTATCCACACTCTCGGCCAGAGCCTTCTCGCCCGTATTGGGTAATTCGAACTGCTCGTAACCCACCGTGTGACCTTTTTCAAGACCCAGCGACGGAGTCTTCACCAGAGCGCTCACGGTGAGCAGATACTCCACACCCTCGGCCTTTTTCAATTTGGTCGGTATAGTGATGATGCCGCTCTGTTCGGGAGCGATGTCGGGAGCCTGAATGGAGCCGCGCTCGATTACCTTGCCGTCGGCAGTAATATAATAGGTATATTCATATTCGTTCAGATTGGTGAAGAAGTGGCGGTTGGTGAGTTTAATCTTGCCGTTCTCCAAATCTTCGGCCTCGAACAGGAAGTTCTGGTAAATCTTCTTCACCTCCTGCAATGCGGGGTGAGGAATACGGTCGGGCGAGATGAGTCCGTTGCAGCAGAAGTTACCGTCGGACGGCATGTCTACACCGAAATCGCCTCCGTAGGCCCAATAACCGCCTTTGTCATCCATCCAGATACCTTGATCTACCCAGTCCCAGATGAAACCGCCCTGCAATTGTTTTGCGTTGTAGAACACCTCCCAAAGGTCAACGAGGTTACCCGTGCTGTTACCCATCGAGTGAGAGTATTCGCATGCGATGTAGGGCATCGTGAGATTCTGGCTGTCGGTACGCAACAGGCTCTGCTCGGTGGGGTACATGGGCCACTGGATGTCGGTGCTCTTCATGGTGCCGCCATAAACGATGGGACGCATCTTCTCTTTTTCTTTCAGTTCCTTGTAACTCCACTCGAAGTTGATGCCGTCGCCGCATTCGTTACCCATTGAGAAGAATACGACCGAAGCATGATTCTTGGTGCGCTCATACATGTTCAACTGACGCTCTATGTGCAACGGATAGCAGGTGGTATCCTTTGCAAAGCCGCGGTAGCCGTGGCTCTCGACGTTGGCCTCGCTGCAAACGTAGAATCCATACTGGTCGCACAGCTCATAGAACCTGCGAGGCAGGGGATAGTGGCTGGTACGGATGGCGTTCACGTTGTGTTGTTTCATCAATTCGAGGTCTTTGATGATGGTTGCCTCATCCCACACGTGGCCGCCTTTGGGGCCGTGCTCGTGGATGTTCACACCCTTTATCATTACACGCTTGCCATTAACGATGAAGTTGGTTCCTTCCACGTAAGCGCTGCGGAATCCCACTTTTGAGGTTGTGTATTCGGTCGTGCCGTCGGAATAGGTCACTGCCACCACGGCGGTGTAGAGAACGGGTTTCTCCGCGCTCCACGGCTCAACACCGGTCACCGTATGGTTGAACTCAACAAAGGTGCCGTCTTTGAGGCCAGTGGCCGGTTCCACCTCAACACTCTTGCTCTCTTTGAAGATGTTCTTGCCGTCGGGCGAGAGGAGCGACAACTCCACATTCACCTCTCCTTTCTCCTCGGTCAGATTGGCCAGTTTCACCTGAAAGTCCAACAAACCGTTCTTGCACTCCTTGTCTAAAGGCGAATTGATGACCATGTCGCGGATAAGAATGTTGGGACGCGAGGCGAGATATACATCGCGCTCGATACCGCTGATGCGCCAGAAATCCTGACACTCGTAGAAACTACCCGTAGACCAACGATATATCTCCAATGCCAACACATTTTCGCCCTCCTTCATGTAGGGAGTGAGGTTGAATTCGGCGGGGCTCTTCGAATCCTCGGAGTAACCCACCATTTGGCCGTTGAGATAGACATAGCATGCCGACTTTACGCCGCCCAATTGCAGGAACGTCTGACGGTTCTGCCAATCGGCAGGCACTTCGAATTTGAGACGATACGCACCGGCGGGGATGGTTTCGGGCAACTTCGGCTCCACCTTTGCTCCCGTATTGGGGTCGAACTCAAAGGGCGAGTTGATGTAGATGGGAATGCCATAGCCGTTTGTCTCCCAGTTTGCCGGAACGTCGAATTTGTCCCATGACGAGTCATCGAAAGCAGGGTCTTGGAAGTTTTGCGGCAACAACTCGATGTCGGCAGCGTACTTGAAATTCCATTTTCCGTTGAGTGATTTGAAATATTCGCTCTCGGCGTAATCGTTATCGAGGGCCTCTGCGCGATTGGTGTAGAGCATGTAATCGGCATGAGGATACTCCTTGTTTACGGCCGGAATCGAACGGTCCTGCCACTCGGTCTTTTGTGCCGAGAGGGTTATTGTCGCCAGTGTGGCGAGCAGGGCTGTTACAAATTGTTTTTTCATCAGATGATAAATTTTGGTTAAGTTTTTTGTTATTGTTGTTTGTTCTGTCTTCTTCGCTGGTCGTATCTCACAAAGAACAAATGTAATAAAAATATTCGGAAAAATATATCTTTTCATCGGTTATACCATGTTATTTATATTGACTCGTTCTTCTCTTGTTTCGTTACTGGCTATAAAAAGAATGCGACCCGTATTTTTACGGGTCGCATTCGTGTATGTGCCATGTGTCGTTATTTGAGCATTTTTTTGAGAGGCAGGTCGAGTTTTTTTATACCCTCCACAATACTTTTGGCATTGCGGTCGGCACCCTCGGCCGATGTGTGGGTATGGTCGCGCATGAAGTGTTTGTCCACCTCCTCTTTGGAGAGTTTGTCGAGCTTGGCGGCCGAAATCTCGTTCATGTCGATGAAATAGGCTCCCACCTGCTCGGCGGCCTCTTTGCTCCATTTACCGAAGTCCTCAGAGTTACGTATGATTTTGCCGTTCTCGTCGCGCATGTTGCGTGCGGTGTGGCTCAACACGATGGGGGTGGCCCCCTTTTCAATCACGTCGAGACAATATTTGCGGATATACCAGCCGTGGGTGTAGATTCCCTCGTTGATTCCTGTCGCCTCAATGGTCATGATTTGTTTCTCGTCACCGTTCCCGGGCAACAAACCGCGGGCCTTGCCTACGTTGATGTCACCCACATCGTTGTGGCCGAACTGAATCAGCACATAGTCGCCCGGACGGAGTGCGTCATAAACCACGTTCCAGCGACCCTCGTTCAAATAGGTGCGACTGCTGCGGCCCGCTTTGGCTTGATTATCAACGGTTATCTTCTTGGTGTTGAAATATTTCTCGATGACCTGACCCCAGCCAACTTGTTTGCTCTGCTCCGAATTGTCAATCTTGGCGGTGGAGTCGCCCACTACGAAGAGAACGGGGTTGTCGCCGTTGCGCACCTGACTCTCATATCTCTTCTCGGGCAACAGAAATTGGCTCAGACCGATGTCGGGACGCTTGCGCAACTCCTCGACGAAGGTCTCGGCATTGATGATTGCGCCGAACGAACTTGTGTGGATGTGGTCGCTGAAAAAGAGATAATCCACTTTTCTGCTGTCGAACACATTGTCGTATTTGTGGCGGATGGCGCTGTTGAAATCTATGAAGGGGACGTTTTGTTCCTTTGCGATGGTTTCGATGATGGGGTTTTTGCTGTCGAGGTTTGTCTTGCCCTCTTCATCTCTCATGTTGCGTGCGGTGAGCGTGAGCAAAATGGGGGTGGCACCGCGCATGCGAATCTCCTCGATGTAGATGCGCAGATATTCTCCGTAGGAGTAGATTCTCTCTCTCGTTCCCGAGCCGGGGAGAATAACCTCCGTATAGTTATTATCGGTGCCCGGGAGCAGACCGCGATAGCGACCGTTGTTCATCTCGCCGCCGGTACGGTCGTTGTGGCCGAGTTGAATGATTACCCAGTCGCCCGGTTTTACGCCGCGCAGAACGTGGAATAACCACTCTTTGTAGAACGAGCGGGTGCTTTGTCCGCCCAATGCGTGATTCTCTACGGTAATCTTGTCGGTGTCGAAATAGTTTTCCAGATAGTAGCCCCAGCCCCACTGGCCGTTGCTTCCGTTACCCTCTATCTCGGTACGCATTGTGGAGTCGCCGATGAGGAATATCACAGGGTTGTCACCCTTGCGATGGGTGCCGGATACGGGACGCTCGCTGCGTGTGGTGTTGAGGCTGTCGATTACAGCATTTATTTTGAGATTGTCGGAATTGACCGGTGCGTATTTCATGCGGGGCAACGGCTGACCCAATTGGTCCTGTCCCGGGGTGTTGCCCTGCACACCTGTCGGCACCGGAGTGCGCTGGGGTTGTTGAGGGGCCTGCTGGGCCTGAGGTGCCTGAGGTGCTCTCGGGATTACGGCCTGAGGATTCAAACCTTGTTGGGCCTGAGGAACCACTCGGGGATTCTGAAATGCTTCGCGAGGCATTTTGCGAAACTCGGCATCGCTGTCGAGAATGCCGGTCTGGGCAAATGCTCCACATGTCAAAAGTGTGCATGCCGCCAGTGTTAAAAGTTTCAATGTTTTCATTCTTGCGTGTTTTTTTATGGTTAGTCAAAAATATGTTTCTCGCTGTTTGTGTACGCTCTCCTACGGGGTGTTGTCGGCAGGGGCGGAGGTTAAAAGCGGTTCCATTACAAAAATAGTAAATTTGGTATAGTTTTTACCAATGGTGCGATAAAAATTAATGATTGAAGTTTTTGCGCCAATTTTGGGATGTCTGGAATTTAAGTTTTATTTTTGTGTTGAAGAACAATGTCAAATCAATACAAAATTTATTACAGCAATGAAATCAGTAAAAGGAACACAGACCGAAAAGAACCTGCTGAAAGCTTTTGCAGGTGAGTCGCAGGCGCGCACCAGATATACGTTTTTTGCAAGTGTCGCAAAAAAAGAGGGATATGAGCAGATAGCCGGTGTCTTCATGGAGACCGCCGAGCAGGAGAAAGAGCATGCCAAGAGATTCTTCAAGTTCTTGGAGGGCGGCATGGTGGAAATCACCGCTTCCTATCCTGCGGGAGTAATTTCCACCACGCTTGAAAACCTCAAAGCGGCAGCCGATGGCGAAAATGAGGAGTGGGTGGAACTCTATCCCGAGTTTGCTAAGGTGGCAGACGAGGAGGGTTTCCCCGAGATTGCTGCCGTATTCCGTCTGGTGGCTAAGGTGGAAGCCGAACACGAAAGACGCTATCGCATTCTGCACGAGCGCGTTTCTACTTGTACGGTGTTCAAACGCGACGGCGTCATCAAGTGGCAGTGCCGCAATTGCGGTTTTGTCTATGAGGACCTCGAAGCTCCCGAGTTGTGCCCCTCGTGCGCACATCCTCAGGCCTACTTCGAGCCCATGAAGGAGAACTACTAAACAATGTTGCCGAAGGACCTTTTGTGAGTCTCGGCGGTCGCATCTGATGATAGAAAGGCCGGAATGTTCTGAGCAGAACATTCCGCCCTTGTTTGTTGTTTGGCCGCATCGGCGGGGGTGGTCAAAGACGAAAATTTACTTTTCGGGAAAACCCTGCGCTTTGAGCTTTATCTCGCTACCGTCGGGGGTAATCAGCAGAGCTCCCTGCTCGGGTGCGGTGATGAAACCTATCACGTCTATGCCGCCCACGCGCGTAATCTCCTCCCTCTTGTCGAAGGGGATGGTGAAGAGCAATTCATAATCTTCGCCGCCGTTGAGTGCCGCCACTACGGGGTCGGCATTCAGCTCCTCTGCCATCTCGTTTGTCTGGCGTGCCAGAGGAATCTTGTCGAGATAGAGACGTGCACCGCAAGAGGAACTCTTGCATATCTGCAATACTTCGGAGGCCAATCCGTCGGTGATGTCAATCATGGAGGAAGGCAGTATGTCGGCTTTGGCGAGCAACTCGGGAATGTCGGTGCGTGCTGCGGGCGAGAGCTGACGGGCGAGAATGTATTCGTGGCCTTCAAATTTGGGCTGGGGGTTGGCATGACCCTCAAAGACACGTTTCTCGCGTTCGAGCAGTTTGAGGCCCATGTAGGCGGCACCGAGGTCGCCGGTCAGGCAGATGAGGTCGTTGGGCTTTGCTCCGCTGCGTCGCACCAGACGCTCCTTTGGCACGTCGCCTACGGCTGTGATGCTTATGGTCAGGCCGGTGAGTGAGGCCGAGGTGTCGCCGCCCACGAGGTCCACTTCGTAGTGGCTGCAAGCACGTCTGATGCCGGTGTAGAGTTCATCGAGATGCTCCACCTTGAAACGGGACGAAACTCCCACCGAAACGGTTATCTGACGCGGCGTGCCGTTCATTGCCGCAATGTCGCTTATGCCTTTTACTACGGCCTTGTGGCCGAGGTGTTTGAGCGGGAAGTAGGTCAGGTCGAAATCTATGCCTTCCAGCATGAGGTCTGTGGTCAGGAGAGTGTAGGTGTCGTTATTGCCGCAATCGAGCACCGCGGCATCGTCGCCACAGCCCAGAACGGTGGACTCCTGTCTCTCCTCGTAACCCTCGGTCAGACGGTCGATGAGGCCGAACTGTCCGAGCGAAGCAATCTCTGTCTGTTTGTTCATTTCGGAAAAAAGAGATGTTTTTGTTAAAAAATAGATGTGCAAAGTTACATTATATTTTGAATTGCCGAAAAATGACCCTATTTTTGTGTTATTCGACTTGAATACCAAATTTAAAACTTAAACGAAGAAATGAAAAACATCGTATTGTTCGGCCCTCCGGGGGCCGGAAAAGGAACTCAGGCAGAGAAGTTGATTGCTAAATACGGATTGGACCACGTTTCGACCGGTGATGTGATTCGCGCCGAAATCAAGAGCGGTAGCGAACTTGGACAGTTGGTGAAATCCTATACCGAGAAGGGTGAGTTGGTTCCCGACCAAGTGGTTATCGACATCATTGCCGATTATGTGCTCAAACACAAAAGCGGTAACGGTAATATCTTCGACGGATTCCCTCGTACCACTTTCCAAGCCGAGGAGTTTGACAAAATTCTTGCCGCCAACGGCTTGAAGGTTGATGTGATGCTGTCGCTGACGGTTCCTGACGAGGAGTTGGTTAAACGTCTTTTGTTGCGTGGCAAGGACAGCGGTCGTGCCGACGACAGCAATGAGGAGGTTATTAGAAACCGAATCAGTGTCTATAAGGCCCAGACGGCTGTTGTGGCCGATTACTATGCCGCCCAGAACAAGTATGCCGAGATTAACGGTGTGGGCGGGATAGATGAAATCTTTGGCCGTCTGTGCGAAGTGATTGATTCTCTTTGATTTTTTGAAATGAACCGACCACAATCAATACAACGATGAAAAGCTACAAGAGATATCTGTTACTGACAATGCTCCTGCTCTGTGCGGGAGCATTGTTTGGCAAATCGAAACCCCGTTACGTTTTCTATTTCA
>JAZODY010000024.1:0-2397 GCA_045597245.1 Tidjanibacter sp. | reverse complement strand
ATTTTTTCTTATCTTCCATCACTTTTCGGCCGCTTTTACGCAGTGCCTCAGAAATTATCCATTGCAACTGCCCGTTGATACTGCGGAACTCATCCGCAGCCCACTTCTCCAATGCCTTCATGGTATCCTCGTCCACCCTCAGGACAAAGCTCTTCATCTTTTCATCTTTTGCAGCCATAAGCAATCATTGTTACCTGTTAATCATCGCTTTCATACTTGCAATAAAATCCTCCGTCTGGCGGCACGAAACAAGATAGCAAGTTTCGTCGGTCTTGATGCAGACCAAGTGTTCCTTCTCCGTAGCAAACATTGTGATATTGCCCAACGTTCTGCTTCTATATCGACCCGTATAACCGAACAGGCCTCCATTTCCAAAGGTACGAATCAATTGCAACCGCTTATATTCCACTGCCTCCACCGCCTTTATCTTATAACGAGGCACTATCACGCTCCGCCCGAAATTCCTGACAATCATAAGATTGTCTGACGTAACAATCATTCTCTTGGGAGCATCGCCCCAACAGAACACCACAAGGAAGACCAATATCGACACATTAATCACAACCCCCGCTATTGATAGTTCATCTTCATTCAACACCAACATCACAAGTCCAAACAGCAACAGGGTAACAACAGTCATGGTGATAATCACCACATCTCTGCCTCTAACAAAGTCATATATCTTTTGCATAATACACCTTAATTATATAGTGTTCCCGCATTAACAACCGGCTGAGCCGACTCGTCCGCACAAAGAACCACCAACAGATTGCTCACCATAGCGGCCTTTTTCTCGTCATCCAGCGCCACGATTTCCTCCTCCGACAACTTATTCAACGCCATCTTAACCATCGACACCGCACCCTCCACAATCTTCTCTCTCGCCGAGATTATGGCATCGGCCTGCTGACGACGCAACATCACTGCGGCAATTTCGGGAGCATAGGCCAAATAGTTTATTCTCGCCTCCACAACCTCCATTCCGGCAAGCGACAGACGCTCGTTGAGTGTATTGACAAGTATATCGTTTATCTCTTCTGCTCCCGAGCGCAGCGTCACGCTGTCGTTAGTTGCCCCGTTTTCGTCGTAGGCATATCGACCCGCAACCTGTCGCAATGCGGCATCGCTCTGCACCCTCACAAACTCCTCAAAAGCCGCCATACGAGCAGCAGACGTAACACCCACCGTATTACCGCCTGCGGCCATGGTCTGCGAATCAATCTCAAACAGTGCCTTATATACATCCTTCACTTTCCACACCAACACCAAACCAATCATGATGGGATTACCGGTCTTGTCATTCACCTTGATAGGCTCGGCATTGAGATTTCTTGCACGCATCGACACTCTCTTTCTTGAATAGAACGGATTCACCCAGTGGTAACCTGTCTGCGTGAACGTCCCGTCATACTTACCGAAGAACACCAACGCAACAGCCTCATTCGGCTCCAACTTAACAAAACCGCACAACATAAGAATCCAAGCAATAAACAGCAACGCTGCCGCCGCAATAAGAATCGGGTAATCCACCAGATAGGAGCAACAGAGCACTATTGCTCCCAAGACAACGAAACTCAAAAACAACATCAAAAAACCATTGGCTTTGAATCCCCTGAACATAAAATCTCCACTTTGCATAACATTAATGATTTAGAATTAAACTATAATATCATTTTAATATCACAAATATATCATAAAAACCGGATTTCACAAACACAAGAGAAGATAAAATCACAATCGAGTCGATATTTTCTTATCGGACCTGCTCCCCGCAGACAAGCAAGAAAGACCCTCTAAACCTGCTGCCACAGCAAGCACAACACCCCTGCAAAGAAAAAAGCCAGCCCTCTGCAAACACTCTGCAAACAACTGACTTTCAGTGTCGAGGTACTGCGATTCGAACGCAGGACCCCCTGCTCCCAAAGCAGGTGCGCTAACCGGACTGCGCTACACCTCGATTTCAAAATATTTCACAACGCAAAAATAGTAACAATTATCAAAATAATGTAACCTTGCCACATTTTTTTATCACCCGTCTCCGCAGAAGTCCTACTCGCCACTCTTCCCAACCTCAGCCACAACAATCCTCACGCATTCGAATGCTCCTGCATCAAACTCTCATCTCATGCACGAATCCCGCCCCACCTCACACCGTCGCTACTTCACAACACCCTCAAATCCCTGAGGAATACGCGTAACAAACAGATGATGTTCACCGGTGACGGGGTGTATCATGTCAAGTTTATAGGCGTGCAATGCCACTCTGCCAAGCGGATTGCTCTTCGCCCCATACTTCTTATCCCCCGCAATGGAGCACTTCATCCACTCCATGTGAGCTCTGATTTGATTTTTTCTACCCGTATCGAGTTTCAAATCCACAAGCGAATACTCCTTTCC
>JAZODY010000023.1:0-7190 GCA_045597245.1 Tidjanibacter sp. | reverse complement strand
TGGCCTCCGACTTACATCAAACCACAACTGGGATACGGGAGTGGGCATCGGAGTGTTGCTGGGCGGAATGATTGCCGAGCACATGGGCTACCATGCCGCATTCTGGGTGATGTGGACAGCCAACCTTGCGGGAGTGCTCATCTATTTCCTTGCAGCCCGCAACCGCCTTCGCTAAACCCGCCAAGACAATCCTGAAAAAACCACTGCCCTGCAACCTTAGGTTGCAGGGCAGCAGCCATATATGTTTTCTCGGTTACTTTACAGCAACGCCTTCACAGCCTCCTCAACACTCTTCATGTCGGCCGTAGGCTCGAAACGCTCTGCCACCTCTCCGTTGCGGTCGATGAGAAACTTTGTGAAATTCCACTTTATATCCGCACTCTTGGCATAATCGGGGTCGGACTTGGAGAGTATGTCATCGAGCAACGCCCCCAACTTGTGACTCTTGTCGAAACCACCGAATCCGCGTCGGCTTTTGAGCCAGCCGTAGAGCGGCGACTGATTCGGGCCATTGACCTCAATCTTTCCCATAAGCGGGAACTTGGTCTTAAAGTTTATCTGGCAGAATTCAGCGGTCTCCGCATCGCTCTCGGGCGACTGCTCGCCAAACTGATTGCACGGAAAATCGAGAATCACAAATCCTCTCTCCGCATACTTCTCATACAAATCCTCCATATCGGCATACTGGGGAGTGAATCCGCAACGGCTCGCCGTATTCACCACCAACACCACATCGCCTCTGTACCTATCCAACGAGAGCATTGTTCCGTCGTTGGCCCTAACCGAAAAGTCATAGAGTGTTCTCTCCTGCATCGAATCGTTGTTGTTTGTTGTGTTCATTGCTGTTGTGTTGTTTAATAAGTTTTTCTAACGGGCCGCCCTGTCCGGACAGTCCGCCAGCGACGACAAAAGTGTCGCCGAGATAGACCCTCTCGCGATATTGCAAATATAACACCAATTTCTCTTTTGCGCCCTCATCCTCAGAGCAGTCGCATGGCAATGGCTGCACATGCCTGCGCATCGGCAAGAGCATTGTGATGTTCTTCAAGCAGATGGCCGCAGGCAGCCGCAACCGTATGCAGCTGATGATTCTCCAACGAGCGACCGAACACACGCCGAGAGGCCTTCAATGTATCATGAAACTCATACTCCGGATATGTCATGCCATAGCGTTCGTGCACCGCCCTCAGACATCCCTCGTCGAAACAGGCGTTATGCGCCACCAGCGGTAATCCCTCTATGAGCGGTTCCACATGCGCCCAGACCTCCCTGAAATCGGGAGCATCGCATGTGTCGCAATCCCCCAACCCATGCACCCGACTGCAAAACCATGCGTAATAGTTCGGCACCGGATGTATAAGGCTGTAAAAACTATCCGTCACCTTCCCGTCACGCACCACGACCACCCCCACCGAACAGACGCTCGAACGCTCTCCGTTGGCAGTCTCGAAATCTATTGCCGCAAAATTCTCCATCCCGTTCTCCCTTCCGCACTTACGATTTGTCGTTCACACGATATGTCACCACGCGGTCGAATGACCTGCCGGCCAGATTCTGTCGATAGTAGTCGTCGAGCAGTTTCTGCAACCGCGCAATCAGCGCCGCATGCTCCCTCTTCACCGCCATGCAGTTGTCGCGATAGTCGGTCGGAGAGTATATATCCTCCACTCTCTCACAAAGATATACACCCGCCCAATCGGTGTACTCCTCGTCATATCCTTCGCGAAACGGGTCGAGCATCGGGTCGTGGCGAAACGAAGTGGCTATCTCGTGGCATGCAAATTCATAGACGATGTCGTCGAGATAGTCGAGCAGACTGCTGTAAATCTGTGCCTCATCCACCACCGCCGTTATTGCATCAATGGCCTGATTGGCAGTAAGTCCCTTTATGGTCTCGGGCATAATCTCCACCTTCCACAGCCGTCCGAATCCCGCCGCCATATCGGCCGCACGATGCACCACCGCACTCTTGTCGAAGCAGAAGAGCATCGACTCGTCCGACTTCTCATAAGGGTCAATCTCGTCCACATAGAGGTCCCAAGCCAACTCCACAAGCACTCTCTTTGTCAATTTTGTCATATATGTCTTGTTTTCATTTTCCATATCGACCGGCCGTCTTCGCGGCCTCGGTCGCAAATTTCTCGCGCAACCACTCCGGTTTTCTTACCTCCAAGTCGGCACCGTAGCGACGCAACTCCTGCTCGAAATCGAAAGTGGGTCGCAATTTGAATTCGAACACCGTTCCTTCGCCCTCACCTCCAATCTCGCGCTGCGATGCGTGAAGCGGCAGGGTGCGGAGATAGTTGCTCTGCGAATTGGCAATGAGAATCTCCACCCTCTCGACGGGCTGTCGCTCCCCCACCATGATACCGAAGTTGTCGGCAAAGAAGTCGCGCGCATCAAATTCCTCGGGCAACACAAACTCCCTCTCCGTAATCTCCACACTCTCCATACGGTCCAGCGCATAGACGCGCAAAGCATCATAGGCCTCGCTGCGGGCCAGCAGATACCAACGCTGTCGGAATATCTTCACGCTGTAAGGTTCCACCTCAAAGGTGCTCGACCGCTCTCGGTCGAATCCCTTATACTCAATATTCAACACCACACCCTCACGCATGGCCTCCAATATGGTGGTCAGGAAACGCTGTCCCGAGGGTACCTCCTCATAGACAATGCGGTCGCGCAGCTGTCGGCTCTCGTTGATGAGGTTGCTCACCGCAAAGGTGTTTATCATCCACTTGCGCATGCCGTCCTCCTCAATGTCGTCGGTGTTGGAGATGTAGTACATTCCGTTGTGGCGGTTACACTTAATCTCTATGCCGAAGATACGTTGTATGGCATTGCGGTGACGATAGAACGTGCGCTCGGGCAATGCTTCCCCCGTCTTGTTGAAACAGGAGCGTTGCCAACGCTCATCAATCTCCTCAAAAGGGATGCTGCCCGCCCCGTAGATGGTATCCACGAGCCAGATATATCGGTTCAAAAGAGGGGTTTTGTCTGTCATTGTATTCCTAATTCTCGGTAAAGTTAATAAAAAATCCTACATGCCCGACACACACTCCGGCGGCAGGCACAAATGCAGAGCCAGCAACACCGCCAGCACCAGCACGGCTTTGAGCGCGACATCTGTGCGTTTTACTCTGTTTGCATCTCCCTTGCGGCCGTTCTTCATCTCGGCCTTCATGGTCATCACTCTCTCGTCGCAGAGAAACATCTCCGCAATCGCCTCTCGAAGCAGGGTGCGGGTGTCGGTTCCGTTTTTTGTGTCACTTCTCATGGTCTTCCTATTTTAATCTGTTATCATGAAACCTCTCTGATTTCACATGACAAAGGTAGAGACACCCGCTGCCACTTTACGGCAGTGAAAAATAAAGGACAAAAAAAAGAGCGAAAAAAATTTCACTCTTTTTCTGTCTTCCCGTCCCTCGTAAATCAAACATCATAGCAACGGATGTAGCGGAAGAAGTCGCCGTCGGTATGGCTGTTCACCACCACATGGATAAAGCGGTCATCGTATGCTATCGGGCCGAAATCATCCGCAGCCGACAGGTCCTTCACCCCCTCGTAATGTTCCTCCAACTTGGTCAGATAGTCGGCCACTGCCTCGAATGCAACCTTCAAATATTTGTCGTACAACTCCGTAAGGCGCATCAACACCGCTGCATCGTCGAGCTCGAAAGCATCGACGAGCCTCTGTTCCAACTCGCCCACTGTGCGCAGACACAACAACCGCTGCGGCTCTATATTCTCCCCAAACTCCTCGCTCAGGAATTTGGACATGGCCTTCGCTTCCGCCCTGCCTCGCAGGAAGGTGAGCGTTGAGGGACTCATATCGGCAAAGATTCCATGACGCAAGCGGGCATAGAGCGTCACAATGCTATGTGCAGTACACGCATTTATCATCTTGTCAGAGTTTGTTATGCAACATCATTAATCTCGTTTTCGTCATAGTTGCCGAACCAATCGTGCAGTTTGTCTTTTGCCTGCTGTTTCACGGCGGGAGTGATGTTTTTGGCAACACGAGCCACCGCCCACAACAGCGCACCCAAATCATCGCCATAACCTGAAATAGGAATAAAATCCGGCATCAAATCAAGAGGCAAAATAAAATATCCTAACGCACCGATGATAATCGCACGGTCCTTTGCCGATGTTGTGGGACTCATGAGAGCATAGTAAAGGACCAACACCGCATACACCACCTTTATGCCTGACTTCTTTGCCACCTTTCTGAGTTTATTCCACAATCCGTCGTCGGAATAATTCTTGCCGTAGCTTTCGATATTCTCCGGTATCTTCACGTTTTTAGCCATTTTTTTGTGTTTTAAGATTATTTAAAAATAGTAGTTTTTTTCTTATCTCCTTTTATCAAATCGACAACAGCCTTTTATGAGTTCCATTATACTCTTTTCCGGCTCGGGTTCATGAATGAATTCAGCCGTTTTTTGTGTTCTAAGCTCCCTTTTTTGCAAATGTATAAAAAATCCCCCCGCAAATTTTAGCCCTGAAAAAATCAAATACGCTTACAAATTTATTTTTTCCCTGTTTCAAGACACAGCTCCACCCTCTCAAAACGCCACTTCGCGCCAGTTCTTAATACTCTTTCTTCTTTTATATTATTTTCTTCAATGGCGACCGCCACAAATATAATTCCGTATATTTGCAACAGAAAAAACACTCACGACAAATGTTACACTTCGACAGCGATTACATGGAGGGTGCGCATCCCGAAATCATGCGCCGACTTATCGAAACCAATCTCGAACAGACCGTCGGTTACGGCTGTGACCAATATACCGAACGTGCACGCCAACTTGTTCGCAAGGCCTGCGGTGCGCCTGATGCCAGAGTCTTTTTCCTCGTGAGCGGCACACAGACCAATGCCACGGTCATAGACGGTCTGCTGTCGCGACATCAGGGAGTGCTCTCCGCCGAGAGCGGCCACATCAATGTGCACGAGGCAGGAGCCATAGAGGCCTCCGGTCACAAGGTGCTGACTCTACCCTCCCACGACGGCAAAGTGGATGCCGACGAGTTGTCGGCCTACATAGATGATTTCTACCGCGACGAAACCTACGAACACATGGTGGCCCCGGGAATGCTCTACATCTCGCAACCCACCGAGTACGGAACGGTCTATTCATTGGCCGAGTTGGAGTGCCTCAGTGCCGTCTGTCACAACAACGACATTCCTTTGTATATAGATGGTGCCCGCATGGGGTATGCTCTGGCAGCCGAGGGCAGTGATGTGACGCTCGAAGATGTGGCCCGTCTGAGCGACGTGTTTTACATCGGCGGCACAAAAGTGGGAGCACTTTTCGGCGAGGCGGTGGTAATCACCAACCCCGACATACTTCCCCATTTCTTCACACTCGTCAAACAACACGGTGCCCTGCTGGCCAAAGGCCGCCTGTTGGGCGTGCAATTTGAAACGCTGTTCGGTGACGGACTTTACGAGCGCATGGGCGGTCATGCGGTCGGTCTGGCACTGAAACTGCGCGAGGCATTCCGCACAAAGGGCTATGAGGTTGCTATGGAATCTCCCACCAATCAGCAGTTTTTCCGTCTGCCCAACGAAGTGATGGACCGCCTGAAACATCACGCCACCTTCGAGCTATGGGGACCGCGCGGCGAGGAGAGTACAATGGTAAGGTTCGTAACCAGCTGGGCCACGCGCGAGGAGGACGTGGAGCGACTCATAGAACTGCTTTGAGAGAATTAAAGGCACAGAACCGGCTTTTCGCCAATCTGTTTATGTAGTTCGCACAGCACATTGAGGGCACTGCCGTTCTCCGCACCTGCAAAAACAAGTTCGTCGGCCATGTCGGCCACAATCCAATTTCGTATTTGCGCGGAAGAGGATGAGTGGCGCGGATAATCACGCACCGTCGTTATGAGCAATCTGCCCTCCGAGACCGGATTTGAGTAACGCTCCGGCAGACGGGTGTAAAGCCTTCGGCCAAGCACCATGACTGCCCTGCCGCCCGCCGACATCAACACCGACAGTATCTCCTTTTCCAGAGGCGAATGAAATCCGCCTACCACAACCCTGTCGTCGCGTACCACATCATGAACCCATCGCAAAGCTCTCTCGACACACTCCTCCGAGACCGAACGAGAGGCAAAAAAAGCAATGAGAGAAAGATTTAACAGCGAGGTTTCTCCAATGGTATCCATAAAAAACGTGGGTTGTCATCTGTCTTATCCCACGCTCTGGCCTTCGCTGCCCACAGTACGAATAAGCAAACGGACAAGCCCACGCCATGCACATGAAAACATTTTTCGGACCACACTGAGGAGGACCGTAAAACATTTCGTAATACAAGACTGGGACATCCGATTGTCGATTCTTCGTACCGTTATCAAATTGCGAAGTTTGAGCGCGGAAGAAAACGTCAATCAAAACGTCATCATATAAAATATGCAAGACCCTCGTCGCCATAAATTACGGCAGAGTCTTGCACAAATATATCGATTCTTTCGGAATAAACAGAAAAAAATTATAAATTTGCCTTAAACCGTTCAATCGGTCACACGAACTAACCACATGAAACCCGAAAAACAACATGAACAAAAAGACCAAACGAATGCTCCTTGCACTCCTCTATCTGTTCCTGCTCACTTCGCAAGTGATAGCGCTGTTCAACTATGCCAAGAACGGAGTAAATGAGGCCGCCGACATTCTGGGATTGGGAGCTGCAATAACCATCATCATCTATGCCGGCATGCAGGGCATAGACATCATTACAGCCGAACATTCAGCCCGAAAGGGGCTCGACAAACAGGACCATGCCGACCCTCACGTGCAATAACACGGCGTGCGGAAAAAGGAGCAAAAAAACAATGACAGACAGCCTGCACATACCGGCAAGAAACTCACCAAAAACACCGGCACAGGCGGAGCAAAACAGAATAGAAAAGACCAAAATACGAGAAGAGATGTTTAAAAAACTTGTTGCCATCGAACCCGTGAGCCTTATTCCGGCCGCGGAAAAAAAATTATACGATTTCGCCCGAGAGGTGATAATTTACGAAGACATACCCTCCTCCGACGAGGAGATAGCCCGTCGCGTGGGAGATGCCGATGCTGTGTTACTGAGTTACACTTCGCGCTTGGAGAAGGGGGCGTTGGAGCAATGTCCCAATGTGAAATATATAGGTATGTGCTGCTCGCTCTACTCACCGGAGAG
>JAZODY010000022.1:0-1640 GCA_045597245.1 Tidjanibacter sp. | reverse complement strand
CAATACGGTTTTTATGCCCAATATGCGCTCAAAATCGGCCATGATGGGTATGCTGCCGCCTCTGCGTACCGCCAGCGGCTGTTTGCCGAAGGCTTTGGCGAAACCCTCCTCTGCGGCCTTGTAGGCCGGTAGCGAGATGGGACACACGTAGCCTTGACCGCCATGCAGCGGAGTCACTTTCACCTTCACCGAACGGGGAGCCATCTCTTGCAGACGCTCGGCCATCAGTCGGCTTATCTTTTCGTGGTCCTGATTGGCGACAAGGCGGCACGATATTTTGGCATGGGCCTTAGAGGGCAGCACCGTCTTGGAGCCCTCGCCGGTGTAGCCGCCCCAGATTCCGCATATGTCAAACGACGGACGGCAGCTGTTGCGTTCGAGAGTGCTGTATCCGGCCTCGCCCTGCAATTCGTCCACTCCGATAGCCTCTTTGTAGGCCTGCTCGTCGAAGGGTATGCGGGCAATCATCTCGCGCTCGGCTGCGGGCACCTCCTCCACATCGTCATAGAAATGCGGGATTGTTATGCGGCCGTTGTCGTCCACAATCTGAGCCAACATCTTACACAGTGTGTTTATGGGGTTGGCCACCGCCCCTCCGAAGTGTCCCGAATGGAGGTCGCGATTGGGCCCCGTCACCTCCACCTCCCAGTATGCCAATCCGCGCAGACCGGTGGTTAATGAGGGAAGTTCCGCACCCAGCATGGAGGTATCCGACACCAATATCACATCTGCCGCCAGCAGATTGCGGTGCTTTTCGAGAAATGCCGAGAGACTCGGCGAGCCAATCTCCTCCTCGCCTTCGAAGATGAATTTCACGTTGTGACTCAATTCGCCCCTTTGTGCCAGATACTCAAATGCCTTCACTTGCACGAATCCTTGTCCTTTGTCATCGTCTGCTCCGCGGGCATAGATGCGTTCGTCGCGTACTTCCGGTTCGAATGGGTTGCTGTGCCACAGTTCCAACGGCTCGGCCGGCATCACATCGTAGTGGGCATAGACCAACACCGTGGGCGCATCCTTGCCCACCATATACTCGGCATACACCAACGGGTTGCCGTCCGAGGGCATCAATTCGGCACGCTGTGCTCCTGCTTTCAGCAGCAGGTCGCACCAGTGCTCCGCACACTTTGTCATATCATCCTTGTGTTGGGGTAGGGCGCTGATGCTCGGTATGCGAATCAGTCCGAACAACTCCTCCAACATCCTTACCTCGTTCTCTTTTATGTACTCTCTTATCTCCATCTTTATCTCTTTTGATTATGGTTGTTTCTGTTCTTTTGTTTCGGTGACTGCCGAATGTGTTTTTCCGAGTTGTCGGTCCATCATCACGCTCACCGTTACGTCGCCTGTCACATTCACCGAGGTGCGCAACATATCCAGCGGACGGTCTATACCCAGAATCAGCGCCATGCCCTCGGCCGGAATGCCCACCGAGGTGAGCACCATGGCCAGAATCACATAGCTGCCTCCAGGGATGGCCGGTGTGCCTATGCTCGACAGGGTGGTCATTGCTATTATGGTTATCATCTGTGCGAAACTCAACTCTATGCCCAGAGCCTGTGCAATGAAGAGTGTGGCTATGGTCTGGTAGCACGATGTGCCGTCCATGTTGATGGTGGCTCCTATGGGCAACACGAACG
>JAZODY010000021.1:0-1965 GCA_045597245.1 Tidjanibacter sp. | reverse complement strand
CAAGCCGCCCTCGGGTGGCTTGTATGGTTTTTTGCAAACGTTTGCACTCTTTTTTTCGCTGCTTGCAACCCGTTGGGTGTGGCGAATCGGAATATTTTTGTACTTTTACGGAGATACTTTCGTGCTTTTTTGCACCGCTCGGGCGGGCAGAGAGTGCCGTTTTGATACGTTTTTAATTTGCAGACATGAGAAAAAACCTTATAATCATCGTTTTGGCTTTTGCCGCTCTGGCTTCGTGCAACAGCCGGTCACCCGTTGCGACGGCTCATTCCGACAAGGTGGGCAGGAGTTTCATAGAGCGTTGGCCCGACCCCGACACCATTCACATGCCGCGCCAAAGCAACCACTTCACTTGGCAGGCCGGCTACATGATGTATGCAATGGAGAAGATGTGGCTCATGACCGGCGACTCGCTCTATTTCAACTATGTGAAACGCTATGTGGACCAACAGGTCGATGAGCAGGGAAACGTGCCCGATTTCAAGCCTACGGCGTTGGATAACTTCTCGCCCGGCTACGCAGTTCTGTTTATGTATGAGCAGACGGGGGAGGAGCGCTATCGCAAGGCTGCCGAGACCATCCGTCGCGGTTTCGACGACTATCCGCGCACCGATTTCGGTCTGTTCTGGCACTCACACTCGTTCCGCAGTCAGGCTTGGGTGGACGGTGTCTATATGGGCCAGATATTTCTGGCGCGCTACGGCCGTACGATTGGCGACAGCGACTATGCCTTTTCCGAGGTGGTGAAACAGATTACGCTCATTGCGCAGAAGTGCCAGAAGGAGAACGGATTGTTGTTGCATGCGTGGGACGAGTCGAAGCGTGCGCGTTGGGCCGACCCAGAGAGCGGACTTGCTCCCGAGGTGTGGAGCGAGGGTATGGGATGGTACTCGATACTGATGGCCGACATTTTCGACAATCTGCCCGCCGACACCGAGGGAATGGACTATCTGGCGGAGTCCACCGTGAAGATGTGTGAGGGGTTGAAGGCGACGCAGGACCCCGCTACGGGCATGTGGTGTCAGGTGGTGGACCGTATGGGCGAGGAGGGCAACTGGAACGAGACCTCCGGAACGGGAATGTTCATCTATCTGTTGCAACGTGCCATCGACAGAGGAATGATTTCCAAGAGGGAGTATCAGCCCGTTGTGGACCGAGCTTATGAGGGAATGGTGACCAAGTTGAGGACCAACGAGGAGGGATACATCGATATTATAGATTGCAGCAGTATCGGTGTGAAGAACTCCTATGAGGATTATATCTCCCAGCCGAAGGATGTGAGCCAGTTTACGGCTTTCGGTTCGTTCATGCTGGGGGCGGGTGTTGTGGAGTACGGAACGGATAATCTCTAAATGTTTGTCCGAGGGGGGGCAGGAGACGGAGTGACAGCAAACAAAACTTTTTAATAATTTAAATATATTAATTAACGAGAATGAAAAGAATCATGATTGTTTTGACCAAGAGTGCCGTGGCGGTTCTCTTGGCGGCGACGACTCTCTCGATGAGTTCGTGCTGTTCGACGGGTGGCACAAGCGAGGTGCCTGCCAACAAGAAGGAGATTATGGACGCGTTTGTGGCCGGTACGCTCGACGAGTCTTATGTGCCGGGTGCATTTTTTGTTCACTTCGATGCAAACTCGAAGGTGGGAGAGGATGCCGTAAGGAGCCATGTGAACTATCTGTTGCAGACCAATGCCGATGTGTTGAAGGTGCAGTTTGAGCAGCGTCCCGACGTTATTCGTGACCTCGACTTGCAGGAGACTTGGGATAATATAGGTCCCGTACCCGAGGATTTCTATCGTCCCACCTTTGAGGTGATTAAGGAGTTGCATCGCCTTGTCGGCAACGACATTTACATTCTGCCCACCATCTATTCGCCCTATCAGGTGGCTCGCCAGTCGCTGGGCGATGACAATATTGCAAAGGCAGCTCAGGAGCGTCCCGAGGATTTGAAACGCGTCTTCGG
>JAZODY010000020.1:0-6997 GCA_045597245.1 Tidjanibacter sp. | reverse complement strand
TTGTTCTCTATCACCACATTGCCAATCTGGGGTATCTTGTCGTACTCGCCCTTCTCGTTGGGAGCGAATCCGAATCCGTCGGCGCCAATCACTGTGCCGGCATGGATGGTCACATTGTCGCCCAGCACGCAACCTTCATATATCTTCACGCCCGAAAAGAGCGTTACGTTTTTACCTATCCTCACTCCGTCGCCAACATAGACGTGAGGATATATCTTTGCATTCTCGCCCACCTTTGCTCCTCTGTCTATTACGGCATAAGCACCCACGTAGGCATTCTCGCCCACCTGAGCCGTTTCGTCGATGGCTGCCGTTGCATGTACGCCTCTCTTTTGGGGTTTGGCGGCGTTGTACATCTCCAACAACTTGGCGAAACATCCGTAGGCGTCATCCACTTTGATAAGCGTTGTGCTCACCTGCTGCGAAGGAACGAACGTCTTGTTCACTATCACAATCGAGGCCTTCGTTGTGTAGATGTGGTTCTCGTATTTGGGATTGGCAAGAAACGACAGCGACCCTTCGTGACCCTCCTCAATCTTTGAGAGCGTCGATACCGTCGCATTCTTATCGCCCACTATCTCACCGCCCAATGCGGCTGCTATCATTTCGGCACTGAATTCCATGTTTCAATCTTTTTTTTGATTGGTTTCTAATTCGATGTTCTGGTGGTTGTTATCCCTCGCCAAGCGGGGTCGCAACCGTGGTTATAAATATCTTTTCAAGTCGGTTTTTTCCGGCAGAAACTCTTTTGCCTCTCCGCCGAAGTGTAAAATCTCCCTTATTGCGCTCGACGACACTGCCGACAGATGTGCCGGAGTGAAGAGCAGAACGGTGGTGATTTCGGGAAAGAGTTGTTTGTTGAGTTGCATTATGTTGCGTTCATACTCAAAATCCGTCGTGTTGCGCACTCCGCGGAGCATGAATCTTATCTCCCGCTCTCTGCAATAATCTCCCGTTAGAGAGTCGTATGTCACAACCTCCACCCGCTCGTTCTCTTTATAGAGGTCCTCTATGAGGCGTCTTCTGTTCTCCACCGTCAGCAGACCTCGTTTCTCGGTGTTCGCACCGATGGCTATCACCACCTTGTCGAACAGTTTCAAACCCTCTTCCACTATGGCCTCATGGCCTGCCGTAAAGGGGTCGAACGAGCCGGGGAACAAAGCCGTTTTGAGTTCTGTCGTTGTCATCTTGCAATCTCTCATTGTTAAGAATCGTAACGGCCCGACACAGTCGAACCGTTACGCAAACATTTCACCTTACTTTTATACGAGTTTGTCGAACAGCTGACGCATGCCCACTTTGGCGTCCACAATGCCTTTCAACTCATCGATGCTCACTCTGTGCTGCTCCATCGAGTCGCGTTCACGCAGCGTCACCGTGTTGTCCTCCAACGTCTGATGGTCCACCGTCACACAGAACGGAGTTCCTATGGCGTCGTGACGACGATAGCGTTTTCCGATGCTGTCTTTTTCGTCGTAGGCGGTGTTGTGGTCGAATTTGAGCATGTTCTTTATCTTGTGTGCGATGTCGGGCAGTCCGTCTTTCTTCACCAACGGCAACACTGCCACTTTGATGGGGGCCAACGGTGCGGGGATGGCCAATACGGTGCGCTCCTCGCCATTCTCCAACTTCTCCTCCTTGTACGAAGCAGAGAGCACCTGCAATACCATGCGGTCCACACCGATGGAGGTCTCCACCACGTATGGAACAAAGCTCTCGCCGCTCTCGGGGTCGAAATACTGCAACTTGCGGCCCGAGAACTTCTGGTGGTTGCCGAGGTCGAAGTCGGTGCGCGAGTGGATACCCTCCACCTCTTTGAATCCGAACGGGAAACGATACTCCACGTCGGTGGCTGCGTTGGCATAATGGGCCAGCTTGTCGTGGTCGTGGAATTGATAGTTCTCCTCACCGAATCCGAGTGCCTTGTGCCAACTCATTCGGGTCTCTTTCCATTTGTTCCACCACATCATCTCCTCTCCCGGTTTCACGAAGAACTGCATCTCCATCTGCTCAAACTCCCTCATGCGGAAGATGAACTGACGGGCCACTATTTCGTTGCGGAACGCTTTTCCGATTTGTGCAATACCGAACGGCAATTTCATGCGGCCCGTTTTCTGCACATTGAGGAAGTTTACGAATATGCCCTGTGCGGTCTCGGGGCGCAGATATATCTGGCTTGCACCATCGGCCGTCGAACCCATCTGGGTCGAGAACATCAGGTTGAACTGTCTTACGTCGGTCCAGTTTCTGGTGCCCGAGATGGGGCAGACGATTTCGCAGTCGAGAATAATCTGACGCAACTCTTCAAGATTGTTGTCGTTCAGTGCTTCGGCCATGCGCTGATGAACGGCCTCTTTCTTCTCTGCAATCTCTTTCAGGCGGGGGCTGGTCTGGCGGAATTGCTCCTCGTTGAAGGCATCCTTGAATCTTTTGCGGGCCTTCTCCACCTCTTTCTCCATCTTCTCGTCCTGTTTTGCGAGCCAATCCTCAATCAATACGTCCGCACGATAGCGTTTCTTGCTGTCCTTGTTGTCGATGAGAGGGTCGTTGAATGCACCCACGTGTCCCGATGCCTCCCATGTCTTGGGGTGCATGAAGATGGCTGCGTCTATACCCACGATGTTCTCGTGCAGTTTGGTCATCGAGTCCCACCAATATCTTTTGATGTTGTTTTTGAGTTCCACGCCGTTCTGGCCATAGTCGTATACGGCGCTCAAACCGTCGTAGATTTCGCTCGACGGGAATATGAATCCATACTCTTTGCAATGGGCAATGAGTTTTTTGAAAAGTTCTTCCTGAGTCATTGTTTATAAGTGTTTAATGTTTGTGTTTCTGTTTTCTTAATCTCACAAAGATACGAATTATATTGGAAAATATGAATCTTCGTCCCCTATTTTCGTCACATGTCATGGATAATAAAGAGTAATTTTATTACTTTTGCACTCGATATGGGACGAATTTTGGCCATAGATTACGGGCTCAAACGCACCGGTATTGCCGTCAGCGACCCTCTGCGAATAATTGCAGGAGGGCTTGACACCGTTCCCACCGCCCAACTCAGGCAGTGGCTCGACCGTTATATGGCCTCCGAGAGTGTGGATGTGGTGGTGGTCGGCATGCCGCGCCGTATGGACGGCTCGGAGAGTGACTCCTATGCGGCCATAGCCCCTTTTGTCGAGGCTCTCAGGCGCGACTATCCTTCCAAACGGATTGTCTTGTTCGACGAGCGTTTCACTTCGGTGTTGGCCCATCGTGCCATGCTCGACGGGGGGATGAAGAAGATGCAGCGTCGCGACAAGGCGGTGGTGGACAAGATTAGCGCCACAATTATCTTGCAGGATTTCATGGAGAGTCGCGAGTATGCCATGATGCAGAACGAGGAGGCGTAAGCCGACCGGCGGGAGGGAGATGGCGTATCAGAGTGTCGGAAGTGGAGCGGATATGATTGGAGATATGAAAGACGAATAATAAATAAAAGAGAAGTATGGTTTATCCTATTTATATTTACGGCTCGTCGGCTTTGCGCAACGAGTCGGTCGATGTCGAGAGGGATTATCCCGAGCTCGACAAACTCATTGACGATATGTTCGAAACCATGTATGCCTCACACGGGGTGGGGTTGGCCGCTCCGCAGATAGGCAAGAATCTCAGGCTTTTTGTGGTCGACGTCACGCCTATGGCCGATGAGGACCCTGCCGCTGTCGATTTCAAGAGGGTGATGATTAATCCCGAGATTTATGAGGAGTCCGACATGGAGATTCTCATGAGTGAGGGCTGTCTTTCGCTGCCGGGTATCCATGAGGATGTCTATCGTCCCGAGAAGATAAGGATTCGTTATTTCGACCGCAACTTCGAGGAGCATGACGAGGAGTTGGAGGGTTGGCCGGCACGCGCCGTGCAGCACGAGTATGACCACATCGAGGGAATGGTCTTCACCGACCATCTTTCCAATCTGCGCCGTACGCTGCTGCGCAGCAAACTGACCGCCATGAGCAAGGGTAAATATACGGCCGACTATCGCACCAAACTTGCCAAGTAGGGTGGCGGCGGAGTGATTGGCGGTGACGGTCGCGAGTGCGGCCGGTAGTGATACAAGATGCGGAGTGTCTGCTTTCGTCAGACGACTCCGCATCTTTTTTGTGCTCGCGGACGAACGATTTTGTCATTTGACGCCATGATTCGACCGACTTTGTTTCGCCACACCTTTTATGTGGCGAAAACGGCATTATAGGGACGGAATTGGGGCGGATGACACACCTCGGCCACATGATGAGAGGTAAAAAAGCAGTAATTTTGTGCCGTGTCGGAGTGATGGAATTTGCACTTCGGAGCGGTGTCGTTGTCATGCGACGGCCCGACCAAAGATGAATATGGATATAATCGGACCGACGAACACTTTTTAAGATTCGTCGTTCAACAAAAAGTAATAAAATGCGAAAACTTAAAATCATCGTAATGGCCAAGCAGGTGCCCGACACGCGCAATGTCGGAAAGGATGCCATGACCCCCGAGGGTACTGTCAATCGTGCAGCGCTGCCGGCCATCTTCAATCCCGAAGATTTGAATGCTTTGGAGCAGGCTTTGCGCCTGAAAGACCGTTTCCCGGGAACAACGGTCTATGTTCTTACTATGGGCCCCGGTCGTGCGGCCGAGATTATTAGAGAGGCCCTCTATCGCGGTGCCGACGGAGGCTATTTGCTCTCCGACAGAGCTTTTGCGGGAGCCGACACGTTGGCCACCTCATACGCTCTTTCGGCCGCCATTAAAAAGATGGGTGATTTCGATATCATCATGGGTGGTCGTCAGGCCATCGACGGCGATACGGCTCAGGTGGGACCTCAGGTGGCCCAAAAACTGGGGCTTCCTCAGATTACCTATGCCGAGGAGATATTGGATGTTTGCGAGGAGCGTATTGTGGTAAAACGCCATATCGATGGCGGAGTGGAGACCGTCGAGGGCCCTCTGCCGGTGGTCATCACCGTCAATGGCTCGGCTGCTCCGTGCCGTCCGCGCAATGCCAAGTTGTTGCAGAAATACAAACGTGCGCGCGGTGCGCAGGAGAAGGGCGGTGAGTTGCCCTATGCTCATCTCTATGAGGAGCGTCCCTATCTCAATCTTACGGAGTGGGGTGTTGCCGATGTCGATGGCGACGTGGCACAGTGCGGCCTTTCCGGCTCGCCCACCAAAGTGAAACAGATTGAAAACATAGTTTTTCAGGCCAAAGAGAGCAAGACGCTCAGCGATAGCGATGCCGACATCGAGGGTTTGATTCAGGAACTTCTGGCCGCACACACCATTGGATAATTAAGAAAGAGCAAACACAGAGAGAAAGATATGAACAATGTATTTGTATATTGCGAGTATGAGGGCAACGGCGTGGCCGAGGTGAGTTTGGAATTGCTTACTAAGGGCCGCAAGCTTGCCGACCGTCTTGACTGCCGGCTCGAAGCCGTTGTCGTGGGTACGGGACTCGACGGGGTGGAGCGCGAGATTCTGCCCTATGGCGTGGATAAGGTGCATGTTTTCGATGGCGAGGGTCTTTATCCCTACACATCATTGCCCCACGCATCTATTTTGATTAATCTTTTCCGTCAGGAGCAACCCCAGATATGCCTGATGGGTGCCACTGTCATCGGTCGCGATTTGGGTCCGAGGGTGTCGTCGGCACTCCACAGCGGCCTTACCGCCGACTGCACTTCGTTGGAGATTGGCTCTTATGAAGACCGCAAGGAGGGTAAGACCTACGAGAATCTGCTCTATCAGATTCGTCCCGCATTCGGCGGCAACATTGTGGCCACCATTGTCAATCCCTGCAACCGTCCCCAGATGGCAACGGTACGTGCGGGTGTGATGAAACGTGAGGTCCTCGACGAAAACTATCAGGGCGAGGTTGTGCGCCACAAGGTGGCCGAGTTCGTGACCGAGGCCGACTATGCGGTGAAGGTCATCAAGCGTCATGTGCAGAAGGCCAAGAACAATCTTTCGGGAGCCCCCATTGTTGTGGCCGGAGGTTACGGCATGGGCTCTAAGGAGGGTTTCGATATGTTGTATGATTTGGCTAAGGAGTTGCATGCCGAGGTGGGTGCGAGCCGCGCCGCCGTCGATGCCGGCTTCTGTGCCAACGATTTGCAGATTGGTCAGACCGGTGTTACCGTGCGTCCCAAGCTCTATATCGCTTGCGGTATCTCGGGTCAGATTCAGCATATCGCCGGAATGCAGGAGAGCGGCATAATTATCTCCGTAAACAACGACCCCGCGGCCCCCATCAATGCCATTGCCGACTATGTGGTTGTGGGTAATGTTGAAGAGGTTGTGCCCAAGATGATTAAGTATTACAAACAAAACAGCAAGTAAGAGAGATGGCAAATTTCTATAAAGATACGCCCGAGTTGGCCTATCATCTCCGTCACCCGTTGATGGAGCGAATCTGTGAGCTCAAAGAGCGCAATTACAGAGATAAGGATGAGTATGACTATGCTCCCGTCGATTTTGAAGATGCCATGGACTCCTACGACCGTGTGTTGGAGATTGTGGGAGAACTGTGTGGCGACATCATTGCTCCCAATGCCGAGGGTGTGGACCACGACGGCCCCACCGTGGCCGACGGTCGTGTGACCTATGCACGCGGCACTCAGGAGAATCTCGACGCCACGCGTCAGGCCGGCCTGATGGGTATGTCGATGCCGCGTCGTTATGGCGGTCTCAATTTCCCGATTGTGCCCTATATGATGGCGGCCGACATCGTGAGCCGCGCCGATGCAGGTTTCGAGAATCTGTGGGGGTTGCAGGATTGTGCCGAGACTCTCTATGAGTTCGGCAGCCCCGAGCAGCACGAGCGTTACATCCCGAGGGTGTGTGCCGGCGAAACCATGTCGATGGACCTCACCGAACCCGATGCGGGTAGCGATTTGCAGAGCGTCATGCTCAAAGCCACTTACAGCGAGGAGCGCGGTTGTTGGCTGCTCAATGGAGTGAAACGTTTCATCACCAATGGCGA
>JAZODY010000019.1:0-5378 GCA_045597245.1 Tidjanibacter sp. | reverse complement strand
GGGGTTGTTCAGCGTGCGTCGCAGATGGCAGATGAAATACGGTTGCAGGGTGCGCGTGATGCCCGACCAGTCGCTCGGCATCATCGAGAGCAAGTTCCTCGATCGCAACGGCAAGCCTCTCGCCTGACCCGCATGGCGCCCGCAAAGCGTCCGCATAGCGGGTTTTGAGGGGGGTGCCGGATATATGAGGGGTGGGGTGGAATGAGAAGGAATGGGACTGACCCGCAGGGTCGTGCGGCACCGCATTTATGGGTATGGCAGACCGTCCGCTGATGGAGTCCCCCGCACAAGTCGGGGGCTGCCGCAACGGGAATCCCCGCACAACCTCGGGCCGAGCACAGCAGGAGACCTGACCAAATCTCGGCCGGACCACAGCGAGAGACCCGACCAAATCTCGGGCCGAGCACAGAAGGAGACCCGACCAAATCTCGGCCGGACCACAGAAGTGACATTGAACAAAAATGGATAAGAGGGAGATGTTGGAGGCGGTTTATGCTACGGAGGAGTATGGCCGCATGAGAGAGAACTATGGGAGGCGGGTCGTTACGGAGCTTAGTGCTCTGAGCGGCTCGGCTTTCGCGCTTTATGCCGCGGCATTGGTTGCCGCGGAGGGGGGAGTGCATGTCTTTGTCTGCAACGACCGCGACTCTGCCGCCTATCTGTGCAACGATTTTTACAGGCTTCTCGACGAGGAGAGCGTCAGGTTTTTCCCCACGGGTTGGAAACGTTCCATCCGCTATGGCAGGGACGATGCGTCGGGTACGGTGCAACGTACGGCGGTGCTGAGTGCGTTGAGGGCCGACGATACCGAACGACTTGTGGTCTGCACCTATCCCGAGGCCCTTTCCGAGACGGTGGTGGACGCCGAGAGTTTCCGCCGCGAGAGCCTTACGGTGCATAGGGGCGACAGGGTGGATATGGCGCAATTGGAGGAGATGGTGCAGGAGCTTGGTTTCCGCAAGGTCGATTTCGTGCACGAGCCGGGCCAATATTCCGTCAGGGGCGGCATCTTCGATGTCTTTTCGTTTGCCGAGAACCGCCCGTGCAGGCTCGATTTCTTCGGCAACGAGGTGGAGTCGGTGCGCCTGTTCGAGATAACTTCGCAGCTCTCTGTGGAGCGTGTGGAGAAGATAGAGATAGTGCCCGACTTCAAGGGACGTGCCGAAGACCGCAGGGTTCCGTTTACGGAGCTGTCGGAGCGTGCGGCCTATTGGTTTGAGGATACAGGTGTCATTTTGGGGCAGATTGACTCGCTGCGCAAGAAGTTTCTTGCCGAGAGCGACGACCCTGCCGCCGAGAAAGATAAATTAATCAGTGCCCTGCGTCTTGTGGATGCCATGCAGGGCAGGGCAGTCATGGTGCGCGGAGTTTCAGACAGGCTGCCTGCCGAAGCCTCGGTGCGTTTCCGCACCTCTCCGCAACCTATGTTTAACAAACAATATCTGTTTCTTGCTCAGGACCTTCGCGACCACCTGCTTGGCGGCTACCGCAATTTTCTGCTCACCGACAACAAGGCACAGGCCGAGCGACTCAAACACCTGATAGATGCCACCGGCGTGGAGGATGCCCGCTTTGAGGTCATCCCGTCCACCCTCCATGAGGGCTTTGTGGACGCCTCGCTGAGGATGTGTTTTTACACCGACCACCAGATTTTCGACCGCTATCACCGCTACTCGTTGCGCGGCGAGATTGACCGCGACCAGAGCCTTACGGCGGCCGAATTGAATCAGTTGCAGGTGGGTGACTATGTGGTGCATATCGACCATGGGGTGGGTCGTTTCGGCGGGCTGGTGAGCAGTGTGGAGAATGGCCACCGGCAGGAAACAGTAAAGCTCATCTATAAGGATGGCGACGTGCTGTTTGTGAATGTCCACTCGCTGCATCGCATTTCGCGTTACAAGAGCAAGGATACCGAGGAACAGCCCCGCGTGTCGAAGTTGGGTACGGGGGCATGGCAGCGCATGAAGGAGGCCGCAAAGAGGGCGGTGAAGGAGATTGCGCGCGAGTTGGTGAGGCTCTATGCCGAGCGCAAGGCCTCGGGCGGATTCCGTTTTTCGCCCGACGGTTATTTGCAGCAGGAGATGGAGAGTTCGTTCAAGTATGAGGAGACCCCCGACCAGCAGAAGGCCATAGAGCTGATTAAGGCCGACATGGAGTCGCCCGAGCCGATGGACCGTCTGGTGTGCGGCGATGTGGGGTTCGGCAAGACGGAGGTGGCCGTCAGGGCGGCATTCAAGGCGGCTTGCGACTCCAAGCAGGTGGCGGTGCTGGTGCCCACCACCATCCTCGCACTGCAACACTTCCGCACCTTTTCGGAGCGTCTTTCGGGCATGCCGGTGAGGGTGGAGATGTTGAGCAGGGTGAAGAGTGCTAAGGAGGTGAAACAGATTGCGGCGGAGTTGGCCGAGGGAAAGATAGATATATTGGTGGGTACCCACAAGATATTGGGCAAGGATATAAAGTTCAAGGACTTGGGGTTGCTTATCATCGATGAGGAGCAAAAATTCGGAGTGTCGAGCAAGGAGAAACTGCGTCGGCTGAGCGTGAGTGTCGATACGCTCACTCTCACCGCCACCCCCATCCCGCGCACGTTGCAGTTCTCGCTCATGGGGGCGCGCGACCTCTCCATCATTGCCACGCCGCCGCCCAACCGACGACCCATTGTCACCGAGTCGCACGTCTTCAACGAGGAGATTGTGCACGATGCTTTGGAGTATGAGTTGCTGCGTGGCGGTCAGGCCTATTTCGTGCATAACAGGGTGGACAACATCGAGCAGGTGGCCGACATGATACGCCGCCTTGTGCCTCAGGCGCGTGTGGCGGTGGGTCATGGCCAGATGGCGCCGGTGGCGTTGGAGAAGCTGGTCATGGACTTCATCTATGGCGAGTTCGATGTGCTGGTCTCCACCACCATCATAGAGAACGGAATCGACATTCCCAATGCGAACACCATCATCATCAACGATGCGCAGAACTTCGGACTGAGCGACCTTCACCAGTTGCGCGGCCGCGTGGGCCGTTCCGACAAGAAGGGCTTCTGTTTTCTGCTCTCGCCTCCCGACGAGTTTCTCGGCAGCGATGCACGCCGTCGTCTGAGGGCCATCGAGGAGTTTTCGGACCTCGGCTCGGGATTCAACATCGCCATGCAGGACCTCGATATTCGCGGTGCGGGCAATCTGTTGGGGTCGGAGCAGAGCGGTTTCATTGCCGACATGGGATTCGAAACCTATCAGAAGATACTCAACGAGGCCGTTGCCGAGCTCAGGGCCGAGGGGGTGAGCGGCGTGGAGGCCGTCTCGCCCGCGGCGCAGGAGGAGCAGACGGAGGTGAGATACATCACCGATTGCCAGATAGAGACCGACTTGGAGGCCTTGCTGCCCGACGATTATATCACCCAGAGCGGCGAGAAACTCAACCTCTATCGTCGTCTCGACGGCATGGACAACGAGGAGGAGTTGCAGCGTCTGGCAGAGCAGATGACCGACCGATTCGGTGTTTTGCCCCGTCAGGCGGTTAATCTGTTCGATGTGGTGCGCCTGCGCTGGCGTTGCATAAGGCTCGGTTTCGAGGCGGCTAAGGTGAAGAACGGACTGATGCTGCTCAGATTTCCGGCCAACAGCTCTTCGGCCTACTACAAGAGCCCCGTTTTCAGGGCCGTCATGATATATGCGGGCGACAGGAGGGAGAGATTTGTGTTGAAACAAAACAATAATAGGCTGGGTCTGACCGTTAGAAATGTTGAATCGATGGAGAGCGCATGGAGAACGCTCGATGAGATAATCGCCACGTTATGAACCTGCTGCTCGACATAGGCAACACCCGCATCAAGGCGGCCGTTTTTCGTGATGGAGAGATGGTCTGCGAGCGTGTTTTCGAGCGGTTCGGAAGGACCGAGGCGGCGGCTTTGAGGGAGGAGTTCGGCGAGTTCGACGGTGCCGCGCTGGCCTCCACGCGCAGGCGCGACGAGGAGGTGGAGAGGGCACTTGCCGGGGCGGCCCGCAGGGTGATTGTCGTGGGACGCGACACTCCGGTGCCGTTGGGCGGCATGGCGGGAGCGCCGACGACGTTGGGGGCCGACAGGCTTGCCGCGGCGGTGGGCGCACAGACGCTCTTCGGGGGCAGGGAGGTGCTGATTGTCGATTTGGGTACGGCCATCACGTTCGATTCGGTCACCGCGTCGGGCGATTTCGTCTATGGCACCATCTCGCCCGGGGTGAGGCTCAGGTTCGAGTCGCTCGCGAGGCTTACGGCCAACTTGCCGCTGTGCAGCATGGAGGGGGAGTATCGCGAGGGTACCACCGAGGCCTCCATCTGGCACGGGGTGGTGGACGGAGTGGTCAATGAAATCGAGGGTTATGTGGCCCGCATGAGGGAGCGGAACAACGATGTTGTGACTATTTTTTCGGGCGGTGATGCGAAATTTTTTGAAAATAGAATAAAATATACGATATTTGCAGAATTGGACCTCGTATTTGTCGGGTTGAACAGAATTATTGAATACAATGCAGTTGAAAAGGATAATAGTTAGCCTGTTGGGAGCGCTGATGGTGCTCTCCTCGGTATCGGTTTCGGCGCAGGAGTACGGAATAGGCGCCTATTCGCTCTATACGTTCTACGGCATAGGCGACATCAGTGAGCAGGGTCCCACCTTCCTCAGGAGCATGGGTGGTGCCTCTATGGCGTTTCGTTCGCCCAATATGCTGAACTACAACAATCCGGCCTCTTACAGTGCTGTTGCGCGCAACACGTTCATCTTCAATGCGGGCTTGGAGCAGCAGAACTTCTATGAGAAGTCGGCCACCGAGAGTACGGCATTCAACACTTTCAACCTCAGGAATCTGGCGTTTGAGTTTCCGATTGCCGCGAAGATGGGTGTCGGCATCAGCATCGCTCCGTACAGCAATGTGGGTTACCGTCTGAATGTTGTGGACGACGACCCCGATATTCTTGGAAATGTGGGTAATGTGAATTATCGATACTATGGCGAGGGCGGTGTGTCGCAGATTAAGGCAGGTTTCGGTTGGGAGGTGTTCGACAACTTCTCCATCGGTGCCCACTTGGTCTTCTATCGCGGTTATATCTCGCGTGTCTATACCACCACCATCAACAACATCACCGGCATACCTTATTATTATAATGCGTCGGGCGAGGCCAACGAGAAGATTTCGAGTCTTTTCGGCGAGTTCGGTTTGCAGTATGAGATTGTGAGAAACGAGAATACGCGTTTCACGTTTGGTGTGACCTACCACCCGGGCGGCAAGCTGAACAACGACTCTTATCGTTATATGCCGTCGAGCAACATGGAGAACGATACGCTCATCTACTCCGCTTATAACATGGACTTTGAGCTGCCAACAACGGTGGCGGCGGGTGTGAAT
>JAZODY010000018.1:0-6431 GCA_045597245.1 Tidjanibacter sp. | reverse complement strand
TCTTGTCTTCCTAAGACCGCTTGGCCTCCGACTTTACCCCCTCCACTACTTCTCCTCAGTGCCTCCTCCTCAGCGCCTCCTCCTCAGCGCCTCCTTCTCGGTTACTCCTCCTCAGCGCCTTCTTCTCAGTGCCTTCTCCTCGGTTACTCCTTCCCAGCGCCTCCTCTCCTCGGCCCCTTTATTCCGGCCCCTGATTTTGTTATTCGTTGATTTTGAACTCAACGGGCAGGATGTACTTCACGCGGCAGGGAACGTTTCTCTGCTTTCCGGGCTCCCATTTGGGCGAGTTCTGGAGAACTCTTACGGCCTCGTCGGAGAGAGAACGGTCGGGGCTCTGCAAAATCTGGATGTTGGAGAGCGAGCCGTCACGCTCGATAACGAACTGAGCAACAACACGACCCGAGATACCGTTCTCCTGAGCGATGGTCGGATAGCGCAGACGCTCCATAACCCAAGTGCGGAAGGTCATGAGGTCGCCACCGCGGAACGAGGGCATAACCTCTGCCGTAAGGAACGGAGCATCTTCCTCGATTTCCTCCTCGGTAGCCTCGATTTCGAAGGCTTCGATGTTGATGTCGCTCATCTCGTCGAACTCTGCGAAGTCGAACGAGGTGGTGATTTTGGTGTCGTTTTTAACGACGTTGAGGATGTCAGAGATAACCTGAATCGACTGTTTCACGGGAGTTTCGGGTTTCTGCTCCTCCTGCGTGGTGATGTCAATCATCTCGATTTCGTCGGCGATAGTACCGAGGTCGAGCTCTTCAATCTGTTTCTCTGTCTGGCTCACTGCGAAGATACCGATAACGATACTCAGCGAAATGATAAGACCGATTTCAAGAAAAAGGAATTTTTTTCTGTTAAGGTCAGCTTTCGGATTTTTTTTCAGTTCCATATCAAATTTGTTATTTTAGTTATTGTTTTTTTCGGTTAGTTGAAACAATGCGGAATCCTCCTTCCGAAGAGAAAGGCGCATTTATACCTACAAAGATAATAACAAAAAATAAAAACAAAACATTGTTAGCATTTTTTTTGATTTTCCACCACCATTTCTTTGCTGTTTGGGGGCTGTTTGCGAAAAAAACGGCACTATTTTTCGCCATGAACGATGGACGGCGGATAAAACATAGTATATTTGTGTCTTGAAAACGGAGTGCAAAAACGGGGCCGTCCCGAGGGAACGACCGCGAAAAAATGGGATTTATGAAACGAAAATTGTATGGCATGACGTCGGCTCAAATCAAGGAGGCTGTGGCAGAATTGGGGATGCCCCGATTCGCTGCGACCCAGATAACCACGTGGCTCTACAAAAAATTCGTGACCGACATCAACTCCATGAGTGATATTTCGTTGCGTAATCGTTCGTTGCTTGCCGAGAATTTCGAGTTGGGTCTTTCGGCTCCGCTCGCCGGGTCGGAGTCGGCCGACGGCACCAAGAAGTATCTCTTTGCCGCCGCCGGTGACAATCGCATAGAGTCGGCCTACATTCCCGACCGCGACCGCGCCACGCTCTGCGTGTCGTCGCAGGCGGGGTGCAAGATGGGTTGCAGGTTCTGCATGACGGGGCGTCAGGGTTTTTCGGGCAGTCTTACGGCGGGCGAGATTCTTAATCAGATTATCTCGTTACCCGAACGCGACCGACTGACCAATATTGTCTATATGGGTATGGGTGAGCCTCTTGACAATACGGACGAGGTGTTGCGTTCGTTGGAGGTGATGACTTCGCAGTGGGGGTTTGCGTGGAGTCCAACGCGCATCACGCTCTCCACAGTGGGGGTGTTGCCCAATCTGCGTCGTTTTCTCGACGAGAGCGATGTTCATCTGGCCGTCTCGTTGCACAATCCTTTCCATGACCAGCGCGCCGAGATAATGCCTGTCGAAAAGGTGTGGCCGGTGAGCGAGGTGGTCGGGTTGTTGAAGAGTTACGATTGGAGCCATCAGCGCAGGGTCAGCTTCGAGTACATAGTCTTGGAGGGAATGAATGATACGGCTCTGCACGTCAAAGAGTTGGCGCGTCTGCTCGACGGACTCAAATGTCGCATCAATCTCATCCGTTTCCACAAGATTCCCGACTCTCCTTTTTTCAGTCCGTCGGCCGAGCGCATGGCGGCTTTTCGCGACGCACTCACCCGAAAGGGTATCACCACCACCATTCGCGCCTCGCGTGGCGAAGACATCAAGGCCGCATGCGGCCTTTTGTCCACTCTGCACAAGCATTAACCTTATAAAAATTACACAAATCCCCTCCTTCCCCCTCCCTATTTCCACAATTTTTCTTACCTTTGAATTTTTAAATAGGGGGCGTTGTTGGAGTGTGGTGGGTATGTGTGGCTTGTATTGCCGCCGGGCAGGATTAGGCAGGGTCGTGCGGATTGGAGGAAAAGTGTCAGAAGGATAGTGTGTGGCCTGCATTGCTGTCGGGCAGGATTAGGCAGGGTCGTGCGGATTGGAGGGAAAGTATCAGAAGGATAGTGCATGGTTTGTACTGCTGTCTGATTGGCTCCGGCCGAGGACATGCGAACTGACGTAAAGGTGTTTTTGGGGCGGAGAGAGGATTGTGGGCAGTGTGGCAGTCGGGCAGGAGCGAGGAGAGGGTGATTGTTGCGCGCAGCGGGTGCGGCCGCCTCATTGAATGTATTGATAACAAACTGAACGATAGATATATGAAGGCACTCGGAAAACTTGCGGGACAGACCGCCGTTTACGGAATCAGCAGCGTGGTGGCGCGACTGCTGAACTATCTGTTGGTGCCATACTATACGCGCATCATGCCGCAGGCCGAGTATGGTGTCATCACCGACATCTATGCCCTCATCCCTTTCCTGCTCATCGTGCTCACGATGGGTATGGAGTCGGGCTACTTCCGTTTTGCGGCACGTGCGACCGACGAGGGCGAGAAACGCAAGGTTTTTGCCACCACGTGGGGTGCGGTGAGCCTTGCGGCGTTGCTCTTCTTCGTGGCCGTCATGATGTTCAGGCCGCAATTGGCGGAGGTGATGGGCTATGGCGACACACCCTCTTATGTGTGGGTGGTGGGCCTCATAGTGGTGTTCGATGTGGTGAATGCCATTCCGTTTGCCCGATTGCGCGAGCAGGGCAGGGCCATGAGGTATGTGACGGTGCGTCTGCTCTCGGTGATTATCAATCTGGGTCTGTGCGTCTGGTTTTATAACTGGTTGCCGGAGTCGTGGGCATTCTACTCTTCGCCGGTGGATGCGGGCTATGCGTTTGCGGCGAATCTTATTGCGAGCGGAGTTACGTTTCTTCTGTTGCTGCCCTCGTGCGACGGTGTGGTGCCGCGTATCGACCGCCGACTCTTCCGACGCATATTGCTCTATTCGTTGCCGCTGCTCATAAGCGGTATCGCAGGTACGGCCAACGAATATATCGACCGCCAGATGATTAAGTATCTCATGCCGGCGGGCGAGGCGATGGCGGCGTTGGGAGTCTATGGCGCGGTGGTTAAGATTGGGGTTGTGATGCTGATGTTCACCCAGATGTATCGTATGGCCGCCGAGCCTTTCTTTCTGGCCGAGTTCAAGAAGGAGGAGTTTGGCGAGGCCAATGCCGAAGCGTTGAAATATTTTGTGTTGGTGTCGGTTTTCATCTTCTTGGTCATCGGGCTTTTTGCCGATGTGTTTGCCCTGATTGTGGGGCGCGATTTCAGAGAAGGCATCCACATCCTGCCGGTGGTTTTGGTTTCGAACATGCTCTCGGGAGTGGTGCTCAACCTGTCGTTTTGGTATAAGCAGGTGGGAGCGACGCGATATGCGATATATGTGACGGGTGTGGGGCTGGTCTTCACGCTTGTCTTCAATGTGATGTTGGTGCCGCGTCTGGGATATTTCGGTGCGGCGTTGGCGCGATTGATTTGCGAGGCGGCAATGGTGGCGGTGAGCTATTGGCTCAATCGTCGTCACTATCCCATCGACTACGACCTGCGTCGCATGGGCGAGTATCTGTTGATTGGTGCGTTGCTCTATGGCGCGGGCATGGCATGTGTCGATTGCGAGGCGTGGATGCGTTACGGGGTGAGCGCGGTGCTGGTGACGGCTTTTGTGGTCTATGCGGTGCGCAGGGAGAGGATAGACGTCAGAGGATTGATGAAAGCAATAATCAGAAAGAGATAGAGAGATATGAAAGTGAAAGTAGTGAATAAGTCCCGCTTTGCCTTGCCGCAGTATGAGACGGCATTCTCGGCGGGCATGGATGTGAGGGCCGACATGGAGCAGAGTGTCGTGCTGAAACCTTTGGAGCGAGCCATGATACCTACGGGTCTTTATGTGGAGATTCCGGAGGGATATGAGATTCAGGTGCGTCCGCGCAGCGGGTTGGCGGCCAAACATGGATTGACGGTGCTGAATGCTCCCGGTACGGTGGATGCCGATTACAGGGGCGAGATAAAGGTGATATTGGTGAATCTGTCGGCCGAGGAGTTTGAGATTAAGCCCGGTGAGAGGATTGCCCAGCTGGTGTTGGCGGCCCATGCCGTTGCCGAGTGGGAGCCGGTGGAGGAGTTGGGACAGACCGAGCGCGGAGCCGGCGGTTTCGGCAGTACGGGCCGATAGTTCTGCGTGGCCGAATTTTTTTTGAACGGAAACAAGGAGATAATCATGATACCTAACAAGGAGAGAAGAAAGAGAAATAATCTCAACACGTGGCTGTTGGCGTTGGGCATGTTGCTCATCGTGATAGACGGACTTGTGATGACGTTGCCCGGGTTGGGCACAACGGCGGTGAAGGCCCTGTTGGTGGGCAGCATCGTGGTGTGTGCTTTGTTGATTGCGGTCATGGTGTGGAACATCATAAGAGAGGGCCGAAGAATTAAAAACGGAGAGGAGCAGGAGTGAGGTTTGCCGACGTCATAGGACACGAAGAGATAAAGGCCGTCTTGCGCAGGAGTGTGGACGAGGGCCGCATCAGTCATGCCCAGATGTTCAGCGGGCTGAGCGGATGGGGTACGTTGCCGCTTGCGCTGGCCTATGTTCAGTATGTGAACTGCTCCAATCGTCACGACGGCGATTCGTGCGGGGAGTGTGCCTCGTGTCGCAAGTGCGAGGAGATGGTGCATCCCGATGTGCACTATGTCTTCCCGTTCAACTCTACAGACAAGACGCCTAAACCCATGGAGAGTCTTCTGCCCGAGTGGCGCGAGGCGGTGAAGAGTTCGGGAGGTTACATCGACGAGCAGGCGTGGAATGAGGGGCTCAAATTGGAGAACAAACAGGGACTTATTCCCACACGCGAGGCAGACGGAATAATCCGAAAGCTCTCCTACAAATCTTTCGAGGCCGAATATAAGGCGGTGATTGTGTGGCTGCCCGAGAGGATTCACGAGAACGGAGCCAACAAATTGTTGAAGATAATGGAGGAGCCGTGGGAGAAGACGCTCTTTGTGTTGGTGTCGCAGGAGCCGGAGAGGTTGTTGCCCACGATTATTTCGCGTGTGCAGCGTACCGAGGTGAGCCGCATAGACGAAGACGAACTGAGGGCCTATGCCGAGCGGGCGGGGGCCGACGGCGACCGCGCAAATGCCGTGGCACACATGGCCGACGGCGACCTGATAAGGTTGCGGAAGATATTGGACGAGGGGGGAGAGAGAAGCAATGTCAATTTCGAACGCTTTGCAGGTCTCATGCGCCTCTGCTATGCCGACAAGCATCTCGAACTCATCGAGTGGGCCGAGGAACTGGCCCAGCGGGGCAGGGAGGAGCAGAAGAGATTTTTCGAATATGCGCTGGGAATGTTGCGTGAGTGCTACATGTTGTCGGCCGGATTGGAGAAGATTGGTTATCTTTGGGGCGCGGAGAAGGAGTTCGGCAGGAAATTCGCACCCTTCATCGGCAATCACAACATAGAGGCCTTTGTGGAGGAGATGGAGAGAGTGTTGTTGCACCTGCGCCATAACGGCAATCCGAAGATTGTGTTGGTGCATTTTGTGCTCTCGGTGAGCAAACACATAGCCCGAAAGAGATAAGGTATGGCACGTGTTTATCTTATGACGGGAGGAAATGTGGGACGTGCCGATGTGGCGTTGAGGTCGGCCGAGAGGCTGATAAACCGCCATGTGGGGGCGGTGTTGAGGAGCTCGAAGGTGTGGCGTACCGAGCCGTGGGGATTCTCGGGCGGCGAGATGTTTCTCAATCAGGCTTTGGAGGTGGACACCGACCTGTCGCCGGAGGAGTTGTTGGAGGAGGTGCAGGCCATAGAGCGCATGTTGGGACGCGACCGTCAGTTGGAGGCCATGGAGAAGAGGGAGAGCGGGGAACGTTATGCCTCGCGCACGATGGATATAGATATTATTCTGTATGACGACCTTGTGGTGGAGTTGCCGCATTTGAGCATTCCGCATCCGTTGATGCAGGAGAGAGGTTTTGTGTTGGGACCCATGTGTGAACTGGTGCCCGAGAAGGTGCATCCGCTTTCGGGGGTGA
>JAZODY010000017.1:0-2992 GCA_045597245.1 Tidjanibacter sp. | reverse complement strand
ACCAACAAGAACGTGACCTATTCGATTGCCAATGATAATATCGCCACCGTAAGCAACACGGGTCTGCTCACAGCGGTGAACGGCGGTGTGACAAAGGTGACTGTGACCACCGAGGACGGTTCGTTCACCGACGAACTCACCGTAAACGTGCGGGTGCCTCTTCCCCAAACTTCCAGTTACGGTTACGGATGGAGATATTCCGATGGCGACTATCAGACGTTGTACTTGTTTACGGAAAACCAATCGGCAAACAGTGGCGACCCCACCGAGATATCTATTATCTACAAGTTCTCCGACCACAATACCTATCAGCAGGAGTATCATCTGAACTTTGCCACTTCTTCTCAGGCGCTTGCTTATACCGAGCGCTTATGGAAAGGTGAAGTTCTGCTGCCTGTCGTAACGGATGAGCCTCCGCTTCTGTATACTGTTGATTACACCGTTTCGGGCAACCAAATAAAATTAAATATAGTCGCTTCGAATGCGGAGCTTGCAAAGCAAACCCAGAGCGAGATTGTGGCTCAAGAAGAATTCGGTCTGGTCTTTGAATTGTTGATAATGTTGACTGTTTGCCAGCAGAACAACGGTCTGTTTAAGCAAGGCGGCGATGTCTACTACCGAGGCTATGAGGATCCGAACGGGTTCTTTACTTACACCCTCTACTACACCGTTTCTCCTACCACCAATAAGGTGACCGATGTGGAACTGAAAATTGAAGGCAACAATGATGCCAAGTATAGGGATTTGGGCATGATGTGTACGTACCAACCGGGTTTCTTGGATGCATTTACTCTGCCGGATACGGAGAATCGAAACCTCACCATCGACCTGACCACTATCTCCGGCAGTGACTTCGTGGGACTTACTCTCAACGAAATCATTCAGCAGACCAACCCCGAGGTGGCGTATATGAAGCTCATCGAGCTGAACACCAAATACGGAACGGCCATTAATGATGCCATAGATAATGGGGTGGTAGACTATGGTAATTGGAGTGCTATGGAAGATGGAACAAACTTCTTCAAATTCGATGACGGCGAAATGAGTATCTGTTTCGGTTTTGATGAAGACTATGAGATTAATCATGCCGTATTTGAAAAGACTTTCGAGTATATGCAAGATAGGCTTTCATTTTTCACTGTACTTAAAGATGAAATTGAGTACGAGCTGAATGATAATACTGTTACTATAAATCTTCTCGATGTGGAGGATAATCCGTTCGAGGGCTTGGGTATTAGTGCACTTGTGAACGACTATACCGATGATATGGCTGATGTCATTGACGAATTGATAACCGCCGACATCGATCCCGGCACTCCTTCTATTCCTGGTGGGCCCAACTTGCCGCCCGTCGTTCGGCCTTGATTCGGATGAATGTGAGCAGGTGAAAAAAATGTGAGAAAATAATTTGCAAATAAACCTGAAATTTATTAATTTTACATTAAACAAGTTTAACCTGACAAGGAAAACTTAAATTTTATAATTAACCAATATTATTAACTCAATTTAAATTTAACGTTATGAAAAAGTTATTTTTTGTTCTGGCAGCAATCATGTGCCTCTCGGTAGTAAGTGCTAATGCTCAGTCTAAGGGCGACATGGCCGCAGGAGCCAACTTCAATTATGGTTTTGCTTATGGCGATATTGATGATTTCTCCAATGTGGGTATCGGTTTCAAGTTCCAGTACAACATTACCGACCCCATCCGTTTGGAGGCAAGTTTCAATAAGTTCTTCAAGAAAGACTATCTCTCGATGTACGACTTCATGGTTAATGCACACTATCTCCTCCCCGTGGGTAACCTCACCGTTTATCCTGCTGTCGGTCTCGGAGTGGTGGGCACCAAAGCCTCCGTTATGGGCTTCTCGGCATCGGCTTCGGAGTTCGGTTTCAATCTTGGCGCAGGTGCCGAGCTGCCTCTCACCGAGAAAATCAATCTGGGTGCCGAGCTCAAATACCTCTCTGCTGCCGAACTCAACCGTTTGACCTTGCAGCTTGGTGCTACTTATAAGTTCTGATATTGATTGTCAGTAAAATAGCATGTTGAGTATTGTCTGTCGCGGGGCGGAATGCCCGCCCCGCACACGACAACAGCCCGACTTCCTACGGTGAAATACGATGCCTGCAATGGCTTTGGGGGCTTCCCCCGATGTGGACCATGCGGCATGTTGTTACAGACCCCGTTATCTCTTGCAGTAAGGTGGTTCTGCGGAGATTTATCAACTTTTTTTGTGCGGCGTCCCTCTCTCTGGGACGCCTTTTTTTGTGGCCGCTCGGAGGGATGCCGGTGCCGCATTTGTGGGCACATGGAAACGGACCGATGCTTGTCGGTCTTGTTCGCAGAAGTCGCAGTCGCGCCGCAACCGTTCGGTGCTTATGAGATTATACGATACCGCCCGTAAGCCACTGCTTGAACTCGGGCACGCGGGCCTTGCTGATGATTATCTTCTCCGGCGTATCTATGGTGAGGTTCACCGACAGACGACTGCCGAACCACACCGAGATGTCGCGAATGGCCTCGCGCGCGATGATGAACTGACGGTTGGCCCTGAAAAATTTATCGCGCGGCAACACCTGCATGATGGCCTCCAACGTCTTCTCCATCGGCAACGTCTCGCCGGTCAGTGTGCGGGCCGTAACATGCTCGTTGAGTGTGTACCAATAGGCTATCTCGTCGGAGCGCACGGGCACTATGCGGTCGCGTATGCTCACGAGAAAGGTGTGATTCTCGTTCTGGCGTCGGGCCATCTGCATCACCTGCTCGGAGTAGCGGTCGAGGTCGCGTGTGCCCAACTGTTTCAGTTTGGTTATGGCGCGGTCGAGGTCTTTCGAGGCGATGGGTTTGAGCAGATAGTCGATGCTGTTCACCTTGAAGGCTTCGAGGGCATATTGGTCATAGGCGGTGGTGAAGATTATGGGACAACGGATTGATATGTTGTCGAATATCTTGAAGGCGTTTCCGTCGGCCAGATGGATGTCCATGAACACAAGG
>JAZODY010000016.1:0-2984 GCA_045597245.1 Tidjanibacter sp. | reverse complement strand
TATATTCTACAAATATGGGGAAAAATGAAAAATTTTATTAATGGCTTTGAATAGTGAGAAACATTCGCTATATTTGTAAGAAAGGTTAGTTGTATATATTTAACATGTAGTGAGATATGTCAGAAAGAAAACTTAAAATCAGAGATTTGACTCTGAGAGACGGACAGCAGTCGGCATTTGCCACCCGCATGAGACAGGACCAAATCGACAGGGTTTTGCCCTTCTATAAGGATGCGAAATTCTTCGCTATGGAGGTTTGGGGTGGTGCAGTGCCCGACTCGGTGATGAGATTTTTGGGCGAAAACCCGTGGACGAGGTTGGAAACCATACATAAAGAGGTGGGGGATGTGTCTAAACTGACGGCTCTTTCGCGAGGCAGAAATCTTTTCGGATATGCTCCCTATACCGATGAAATCATTGAGGGTTTCTGCCGCAATGCAATCGAGTCGGGATTGGGCATAATGCGTATATTCGATGCATTGAATGATGTGGATAATGTGAAGTCCACGATTAAATATGTGAAAAAATATGGCGGTATTGCCGATTGTGCAGTCTGCTATACCATCGACCCGAAGTATCCGGAGTTGAGTTTCTTTGATAAATTGAGAGGAAAGAAGACTCCGCAGCCTGTGTTTACTGATGCCTATTTCCTCGATAAGGCCAAGCAGATGACTGCTCTCGGTGCCGATATGATTACCATTAAGGATATGAGCGGTCTGATTCCTCCCAAGAGGGTGTATGACCTTATCAAGTTGATAAAATCCAATATCTCCATTCCTGTTGATTTTCACACTCATTGTACGCCCGGATACGGTTTGGCGTCGGTTATATCGGCTATTGCGGCAGGTGTGGATGTGGTTGATACCAATATATGGAATTTTGCGGGCGGCCCTGCGGCACCAGCCATCGAGTTGGTCTATATCTTCTGCCAGAAGATGGGGGTGGAACTTGATATAGACATGGAGGCCGTACATAAAATCAATATGGAGTTGTTGAACATCCGCAAGGAGTTGGATGCTTTTGATGCCGTGAAACAGTTCCCCAAGCCGTTCAACCCGCTCTCCGATAAACTCGACCCGGCAATCGAAGCGGAGTTCGACAGGGCTGTTAAGGCGGCGATTGCAGTGGATGAAGATACGTTGGTGGATGCCTGCCATAAAATTGAGGCTTATTTCAATTTCCCCGCACCCAATGAACTTGTGCAGAAGGCAGAAATTCCGGGCGGTATGTATACCAATATGGTGGCTCAGCTCAAACAGTTGAAGAGCGAGGATTTGTTGGAGCCTGCAATGAAACTCATTCCTACGGTACGTTTGGCAGCCGGTCTGCCGCCGTTGGTAACCCCCACGAGCCAGATTGTGGGAGCTCAGGCCGTAAACTGTGCCATCAGTTTGAGCAAGGGTAAGGAGATGTATGCCACCACCTCGAATCAGTTTGTGAATCTGGTGAAGGGTGAGTATGGAAAGACTCCTGTGGAGATTAATCCCGATTTCCGTTTGAAGATTGCGGGAGTGAGAGAAGAGACCCCGTACGATACAAGCAAATATCAGATGCAACCCAATCCGGTATTGGAGAATTGCGGTGGCGCAAAACTTGCCGAGAACGAGAAAGAACAATTGCTGCTCGAACTCTTCCCGCAGGTGGCAAAAGATTATTTGACTAAGGTTAAAAGGGCACGTTGGGAGGAGATTCGTCCTAAGGAACCGGAGCCTCAGCCTCTGCCCGAGAAACCGGTCATCAAGATAGACTCCGACGGTGTGTATGCACCGGTGGATTCGGTGGTGAAGGAGTATCTTGTGAAGGTCGGCGACAAGGTTAAACGCGGGCAGGAGGTGGCCATCCTCGATGCACTCGGTATGGACAATCATATCCCTTCGGAGTATAATGGAGTGGTTAAGGAGTTCCTTGCAAAAGAGGGAGAGGTTGTTTATGAAGGAAATCCGTTTATTGTATTGGAGTAAGCGTGATAACATATCAATATCGGTCGGGATGTTTGACGAATAGTCGGACATCCCGAGTTGTTTTTTTCGAGTAGGGCGAGAAAGCAGGACGGAGATTGCGGTGACAACAGAGCGTGGCGATTGTGTATGAAAGAGGAGGGCAACGATAGACAAACAAAAAACCATTGACAATGGTGTCAATGGTTTTTTGTGGTCGGGATGACTGGATTCGAACCAGCGACCTCCAACTCCCGAAGCTGGCGCGCTAACCGGACTGTGCTACATCCCGAGCATTTGCGAGTGCAAATATAGTAAATATTATTTTGTGATGACAAATTTTTGTGGATTTAATTTTGTGTTAGCATAAATTTTTCTGTTTTATATCGGTGCGGGGATAGGTGTTATGGCTGTTTTGAGTAAAATTGTTAATTTTGTGGCAAAATAATTATTGGATACTATGGAGTATATCGTTAATGGCGAGCAAGAGTTGCTGAAATTTCTTTTCGAAAAAATGGCGGACAAGAGCCGCACAACCGTAAAGTCGTTTCTTACCCACGGGCAAGTGTCGGTAAACGGATGTGTGACCACACAATTCAATGCTCCTCTGTTGCCCGGTGATAGAGTGTGTGTCACGCGACAGCGTCGTCAAGATGTATTTCATCATCCCATGTTGCGCATTGTGTATGAGGATGAGCACATAATTGTGATAGATAAGCGCAACGGTCTTCTCTCCATAGCCACTGATAAGGAGCCGCAAAAGAACGCTTTTTATATGTTGAGTGAATATGTCAAACGCCAAAATCCGCGTAACAAGATATTCATTATCCATCGTTTGGACAGGGAAACATCCGGTCTGATGATGTTTGCAAAGAGCGAGGATGTGAAGATGCGTATGCAGGAGAATTGGCGCTCATTGGTGAAGGACCGCAGATATGCGGCAGTGGTGGAAGGGGAACTGCCTACCGATGAAGGTGTTGTGGAGACATGGTTGGTGGAAGATGCAAATCATAAGGTGTGGGTGAGCAGAAGTCGGAGGCCAAGCGG
>JAZODY010000015.1:0-5674 GCA_045597245.1 Tidjanibacter sp. | reverse complement strand
CGAAGCCTCCGAGCTAACCCCCGCCATCAAAACTTTGATTCGCATTGCGGCGCTTGCCAACGACGGCAAACTCAACAGCGAAGACGGCTCGACCGTGGGCGACCCCACCGAAACAGCCCTGCTCGACTTGGGTCGACTACACGGAATCGACAAAAACGAGTTGGATGCTGCCTCTCCGCGCACGGCCGAGATTCCGTTCGACTCCGAGCGCAAACTCATGACCACCATCCACCCCGAGGGCGAGGCTCTGCTGGTTGCCACCAAGGGCGGTATGGACGAACTCTTGGCACGTTGCAACCGCATCCTTGATGCAGGCGCGGTTCGTCCACTGACCGACGCCGACCGTGAGTCGCTGCGCACGGCCAACACCTCGCTTGCAGGTCAGGCTTTGCGCGTGCTGGCAATGGCCTATAACGAGATACAGACTCTGCCCGCCGAAGTTTCGAGCGCGACCATCGAGCGCGACCTGGTGTTTGTGGGTATGGTCGGAATGATTGACCCTCCGCGCGAAGAGGTTAAAGCGGCCGTTGCGGAGTGTCGTGCAGCGGGAATTCGTCCCGTGATGATTACAGGCGACCACCTCATTACCGCCTCGGCCATCGCCCGTCAATTGGGAATCATGGCCGATGGCGACATTGCCGTCATGGGTGCCGAAGTCGAGAAGATGAGCGACGCAGACTTGCGCACAACGGCCCAACGAGCCGCCGTGTTTGCCCGCGTAGCCCCCGAGCATAAAGTACGCATTGTCAAGGCCTTCCAGAGTCTGGGTAATGTGGTGGCAATGACGGGCGACGGCGTGAACGACGCCCCGGCTCTAAAGCTTGCCGACATAGGTGTGGCGATGGGTATCACGGGAACGGACGTATCGAAAGAGGCCTCGGAAGTGATGCTTGCCGACGACAACTTTGCAACCATCGTTTCGGCCGTGCGCGAAGGTCGCCGCATCTACGACAACCTGATGAAGTCCATTCAATTTATGCTGTCGACCAACTTGGGCGAAATCCTTGTGCTGTTCGTGGCCGTGATTTGCAACCTTGTGTCGCCGTTGCTGCCGATTCACATTCTGTGGATTAACCTTGTGACCGACAGCCTTCCTGCGCTGGCGCTGAGTTTCGACCCCGCCGATGACGACATAATGAAACGCAAGCCCATAGATTCCAAACAGGGAATCATGACACGCGGATTCTCCCTGCGCGTGTTGTTGCAGGGCGCTTGCATCGCAGGTTTGTCGCTTGCGGCCTATCACGTCGGACTCCAAACATCGGTCGATGCAGCCCGCACAATGACCTTTGCAACGCTTGCGCTGTCACAAATGACGCTCATTTTCAGTATCCGTTCGGGTATGCACGCGGCCGTGAGGGGCATGTTCCGCAACAAGTTCCTGTGGGGAGCCATTCTGTTTGTGGTGGCGCTGATGGCGCTGGTATTGTTGATTCCCGCGGTTCAGAGCGTGTTCCACGTGGTATCGCTGACGGGTACCCAATGGTTGTGGGTCGGCGGTCTGTCACTCGGTGCAGTCATCCTCGGCGAACTGCTCAAGGGTATAATTCGTCTGTTCCGCAAATAGCGTTTGACGAGTACATTAAAAAAGGGCGTGTCCAACAAGTTTTTGGGGACACGCCCTTTTTATCGTAAGTTGCAGATTGACAAAAACTGAGCGTTCCGCAAGGCATACATGCCCGACGGAACGCTCTCCAACAAAATCACCCTCACTTTTCTCTCTCACTCTATCGGCTCGGACGCATCTCTTTCACTCTATCACACACACTTTATCCCATGTGCATCCGGCACGAACTCTCTCTCACAATTCTCTCTCCTCTTTCTTCTTCTCTCCTCTATTTTCTCCTACTCTCACCTGCCCCACACTACTCACAAACCTCTCTGCACGGGGCAAGTTCTCTCACTCACTTTGTCGGCGCCGTGAGGGGGCACCTTACTATCCGAAGCGCAACTCATTAGCTATACAAGAAACGTTTGATGCTACGCTTGGGGGTCTTTTCGAATTCGCCCTCGATAAGCTCGATGGCGGCAACCTTGCTGTAACCGGGCAACATGCCGTTCAGTGCCACAAGGTTCTCGGCCATGGCCTTCTCGGCTTCGGCTTTCAACTCGGGGGTCATGGTTTTGCCTGCGGTGTCGGCGGCAACCAGCGCAACGAGTTTACCTTTGCCACGCTCAACGACCAGCGACTCCGAAACCATAGGCAGGTTGTTGAGTTTATCCTCAATCTCCTCGGGATAGATATTCTGTCCGTTAGCGCTCAAAATCATAGCCTTGCTGCGTCCGCGGATGAAGATGTTGTCTTTGGAGTCTTTGACGCCCAGGTCGCCCGTACGGAACCATCCGTCATCGGTAAACGCTGCGGCAGTCGCTTCGGGATTTTTGAAGTATCCGATGGTGACGTTATCGCCCTTCACCTGAATCTCTCCCACAATCTCTCTCTCGTTTTCGGAAGCGATTCTCACCTCCATTCCCGAAACGGGTTTGCCGCACGAGCGTTTAGCGAAATGTTGCCAATCTTCGTAGCCAATCAGCGGCGCGCACTCGGTCATGCCGTAGCCCACCGTGTAGGGGAACTTAATCATACGCATGGCGCTCTCGACCTGGCCAGCCAAAGCCGCACCACCGACAATTACGCTGCGCACCTCGCCACCCAGAGCTGCCAACAGAGTCTTGCGAATCTTGCCGCAGATGAGTTGACGAACACCCGGAATTGCCAAAGCCACCTTCATTGCGGGTTTCTCGATTACGGGGATTACCTTGTTGCGGAATATCTTCTCCATCACCAGAGGGACGGTAATAATCAGATAGGGTTTCACCTCGGCAAAGGCCTGCAACAACACGCTCGGTGTGGGAGTCTTGCCCAGGAAGTAGATGGCGCAACCCTGACATAACGGATAGGTCAACTCAAAGGCCATGCCGTACAAGTGAGCCAGCGGCAACATCGACAGCATGCGGTCGCCAGGGTAGGCGGGCAGACGGTGAATTCCGAAGTCGATGTTCGACGAGAAGTTGCGAGCCGTAAGCATAACACCCTTGGGCGAACCGGTCGAACCCGACGTATAGTCAATCATCAACAGCGAGTCCATCTCGGTCTTGGCGTAGTTGATACTATCGGGAGTTATGCCATTGGGGTATTTTGCAGCAAGGGTTTCATCCATATTCTCGGCCGTTTTGACGGTTTTGTCGTCGGCAGCCCAAAGAATCTCGAAGTTGTCGATGTTGATGGCCGCAACCAAACCTTCGATATTCATCTTCTGCATCTGCTCCCACGAAGCGCTTTCGGTGAAGATGAGTTTACACTCGGCGTGCGCGGTAAGACCCGCGGCACTGTCCACCGTGAAGTCGCCAAGAATGGGCACAGCCACAGCGTCGGCAGTAGTGATTGCAAAGAACGACACAGCCCAACGTGCGCTGTTTTTGGCATAGATTGCGATTTTATCACCGGGAACGACTCCGGCACCCTCCATCAACACATGGAGGCGTTCGATTTCGACAGCTGTCTGTCCGAACGAGAAACTCTCGCCGTGGAAGTTGCACAGCGCAGGCGAGTTCCAATTCTTGCGAACCGCTTGGTCGAAATAGTACAAAAAGTGTTTCATCGTGTTTTGAGAGATTGTATATATTTATTTAATAAAAAACGAGAGCTTGTTTGGTCGGTTCGGATGCCACGGCCGGGGAGGATTCTATGGTTGAATCGGTCGGTGAACGATGGTCCGAAACTTTCGACGGCGAATTTGATACATTTTTTCGGATTCGGTCAAAAAAAGGTCTTTGAGCCACCAAAAATGCTCGATTTTACCCGTTTTAGGGACGAAAATCGCTATGTAGGGGTGAAATTCCCTTTTCGAGTTCGAATCTCGGGACGAAAAACAGCCTACCCAACAGCAAAAAAATCTCGACGATTATTGCATATTTACCGACTAATTTGTATCTTTGAAAAACTCAAACCACAAAACACCAACCGCCATGAAAACCGCTCTTCTCAAACGACTGCTGCCGACGCTCATCCTACTGCTCGGCGTGGCTGCCACGGCACGGGCGCAACGACACGAAATCGGACCTCGACACGAACTTCGAGCGTCTTTCGGTATCATGCCCTCGGCAAACAATATCTATGGTGCTTTTGTCAACAGCTATGAGCACGACAACAGGTTGCTCAACCAACGGCTCGACAACATCAACAACATGCCATACATCTCGCCCTCCGAGGATAGCAAATTCATAGATGGTCTATATTACGATGCTCTCAAATATTACGACAGCGAGAGCGTCAAAATGCCTTCATTGGGTCTCTCCTACACCTATCGCGCAAAACGTTGGTGCGAGGTGGGCGTGGCAGTGGCCTACACAGGAACTTTCAACCGTCGATACTCGGCCATGGACAACCATCCGGTCGGACGGTGCAAGGAGCACTTTCTGGTGGTGCTGCCGACGGTGCGTTTCGTGTGGGTACGCACCGATATGGTACGACTCTACTCCACCTTCTCGATGGGCGTAATCGGTTCGTGGATGCGCTCAAACTACGAGTATGCGGAACCCACTACGGCCGGTTCGAGCGAGATAGGAGTTGAGGTTATCCCGTTCGGAATCAGCGTCGGACGTCGTGTGTTCGGCTTTGCCGAGTTGGGATACTCCGAACGTGGATGGCTCAATATCGGCGTGGGATTCAGAATTAACTCCAAAAATCAAGATTTTGACTATGAATAAGATGCACAAACTCCTAATCGTGGTTGCGACGGCAGTCATGTTGGGCGGCTGCACCTACGAGTCACCCGAAATTGCGCAAACTTCGCCCAACGCAGCCTACAAATACGCCTACTCGCTCATGGAAAGTCACATTCATGACCGAGTAACCTCCATTCAAACCATCCTTGCGGCCGAGCATTGGGCCTCACTCAGCACCGACACGGAACGTTACGCCTTCGAGGACGCGCACTTCCCCACCTACAAGTTGCGCGACATGGGAAACTACATCGCTCTAATCAACTCCAACGGCGGAACACGTCAGATAACCCGCGACTCGTTGCCGATAACCGAGGTGGGTGCTACTCGACAATTCTACAACATGACCCTACGCACCATAGGTACCAACACCTATGAGATAGAGTGCATTACATCGGATTGTACGCCCGAAAAGCCCTACGATTTGTTCTATTACGCATATTCGGCCGAGAATATCCGCTGGAAGATACGCTACAAACACGACTTTGCCAAGTCCACCGAGCTCATCAACATCGTCGAAGGCAAGGGCGTCTACCACAACAAGGGTTTGACACTATACTACCAGGTCGACGCCGTGATGTGTGAGGTCAGCCACCTCATCGGCAAACACATAAGCATCTTCAATGGCGACGTGGATGTCAAATCGAGTTCCATCGTAATGGACGCCGAGGGCACTCCCCCCGACCACTTCACCATCAACTACTCCGCCAGCGACAACTCCCACATGACATACTGATTGAGTAGGTCTGATTGCATCATAAATTCCCTAAAAGCGCCGAGGAGGTGTTTTTAGGGAATTTTTCTTTTTTTACTAAAAGCACTTTGTTCTTTTTTTTGTTATCTTTGCGATTATATTTTTGAGAAAAATCCAACGGGGAGAAATTGCACAGAATACTTTTTATGGACGCATAGTTTCTTTCGAAACTAACGATATTGGAAATAATGGTAG
>JAZODY010000014.1:0-8679 GCA_045597245.1 Tidjanibacter sp. | reverse complement strand
GCCACCTTTCCTTCCAATAATTTCATATCCATCTTGTTTTTTAGTAAGTATTTAATCGTCGAGAACGAGGAGTTTTTTTCACCTCAGTTCTCTTTGTTTTTTCTTAAAGTCTTGTCGTGTCGTTGCGACTCGTTCCAATAGTGTTTTTATCTGAAACGCCGCCCGCATCTTTTGCCTCTTCGTTCGGTGACTATCTGAAAACGACGCTCTGCGTTTTCTTGATTTCGTTGCCGTTATCTGAAAGCGACAGTTCCCCGTTGCTCCTTGCCTCTTCGTTAATTATTTAAAAACGACGCTCTGCGTCTTTGTTCGTTGGAAGGAGGAGGAGGGTGCCCATTGGGGCATTTCGTCGTTGTTTGCCACCATCAGCGCTATGGCCATGTGGAGATTGAGGTTGTCGAATGCTCCGTCGAACTCCCACGACTCGTCATATTCGTCGGTGGGCTGATGGTAGATGTTTCTCTTGGGCTTTGCCGCATGTGCCTCTTTGTCCACGTAGTCGTTGCCGCTGCTCACCAAAATCGCCGGCACCCCTTTCTTTACGAAGTTGAAGTGGTCCATCCTGAAATAGATGCCCGCGGGGTCTGTCACTATGGGTTTCACCACTCGTCCCTGCGCGGCTGCCGCCAGCTCCACCCATTTGTCGGTGTCGCTCATTCCCGGGGCCCGCAACGTGAGGTCGTAGGTCTTCTCCTGCGGTGCGGCGCCGTCGATGTTTATTACGGCGGCGGTCTTTTCGAGCGGGAAGAGCGGATGCTCGCAGTAGTGTTCCGAGCCGAGCAATCCCGTCTCTTCTGCCGTCACGGCAATGAAGACTATCGAACGACGGGGTTTGATGTTCGACTCCTTCATCTTCTTGGCCAACATCATCAGTGCCGCTGTACCGGAAGCATTGTCGTTTGCTCCGTTGTATATGCTGTCGCCCTCGATGGGTTGTCCCACTCCGAGATGGTCCCAATGGGCTGTGAATAGTACATATTCATCTTTGAGGTCGGTGCCGTGAAGTATGCCTGCCACGTTGTGGGAGTTACCCGTCTCCACCTTCACATTCAGTACGGTGCTGGTCTTGGCCTTCAACGGGAAACTCTTGAAACCTCTCTTCTTTGCAGCCTCGGCGGCCTCTTCGAGATTCATTCCGCACATCTCAAAAAGCTGTCGGCAGCTCTCATGCGAAATCCATCCCTTCATGGCAAGGTCGTTCATGTTCATGTCGTCCGAGCCGAGCGTATGGTTAATCTCCGTATTGGACGACTGTACCACCTCCCAACCGTACGAGGCTGCGGCGGTGTCGTGGAGTACCAACAGGCCCGCGGCTCCCTGACGGGCAGCCTCCTCAAACTTGTAGGTCCAACGACCGTAGTAGGTCATGTTGCGTCCGCGGAACAGTTCGGGGACGTAGAACCCCGGGTCGTTCACCATGGCAATCACAATCTTGTCCTTTACATCCACTCCCTCGTAGTCATTCCAACCATACTCGGGCGCATTGATGCCGAAACCGCAGAAAACATACTCGGCATTCTTCACCTCCACGCGTTCCGTACCGCGGTCGGTCCACACCACCACATCGTCATAGAACTTCATCTCCAACTTTCCTTTCGGGGTTTTGGCAGTGATTACGCCTCCTTCCGGACGGGTGTGGGTGGACATCAGTTTCACTGGCTGGAAGTAGCTTTCGCCGTTGGCCGGCAACAATCCGGCCGCCTTGAACTCGTCGGCAATGTAGTTTATCGTCTTCGTTTCGTAGTCGCTCATGGGGGCGCGACCGCCGAACTCGTCGGAGCTGAGTGTTTTGATGCGTTCTCTGAAATATGCCTCCTCCTCCGGAGATTGGGCTGATGCCCCCGCGACAGCCAGAGCGAGTGCGGCAAGAGTTGTGAATAGTGCTTTCATGGTTTGTGTGTCAGTTTTTGTGTTGGTTATACCTTAAATTGTTCGGTAAAAATAAGAATTTTTTTTCGGAATGCTCTTCTCCTTTGCCGTCGTGAGGGCTTTCAAAGAGGACGGTGGGAACCGTTATTACGATTCCCACCGTCGGTATGTATGGGCATAACATGCTGGTTGCTATTGTCTTGACGGCAATATTCGGTGTTATGCCGAGCGCGATGCTAAATTTGCTCCGCTCCTAAATCACTCCCTGCTCTACCATGGCTCTTGCAACCTTCATGAAGCCTGCTATGTTGGCGCCCTTCATGTAGTTTATGTAGCCGTCGGGGCACTGTCCGTGGACCTTGCACACATCGTGAATCGAGTCCATGATGTAGTGCAGACGCTGGTCCACCTCGGCCGCCGTCCAATTGTACTTCATCGAGTTCTGGCTCATCTCCAATCCCGATGTGGCCACTCCGCCGGCATTCACCGCCTTGCCCGGACCGTAAGGGATGCGCGACTCTATGAAACACTCTATCGCCTCGGGCGTGCAACCCATGTTCGACACCTCGGCCACTATTTTAACTCCGTTCTTCACCAACATGGCCGCATCGTCACCATTGAGCTCGTTCTGTGTGGCGCAAGGCATGGCGATGTCCACCTCTCTCTCCCACGGCTTGCGACCCGCATGGAACTCCGCTCCGGCAAAGCGCTCGGCGTAGGGTTCCACCACGTCGTTGTTCGTGGCGCGCAATTCGAGCATGTAGGCAATCTTCTCCTTGTCGAGACCCGCAGGGTCGTAGATGTAGCCGTCAGGACCGGAGATGGTCACCACTTTGGCTCCCAATTCGGTGGCCTTCGAGGCGGCTCCCCATGCCACGTTGCCGAATCCGGAGATGGCGATGGTCTTGCCGGCTATCTCGTCGTTCAACTCGTGCAACATGTTTTGCAGGAAGTATACGGCTCCGTAGCCGGTGGCCTCGGGACGAATGAGTGAGCCTCCGTAGGTCATGCCCTTGCCGGTGAGTACACCGGTGTTCTCCTGTGCCAGCTTGCGATACATGCCGTAGAGATAGCCAATCTCGCGTCCGCCCACACCTATGTCGCCGGCAGGCACGTCGGTTTCGGGGCCGATGTAGCGCCACAACTCGGTCATGAAGGCCTGACAGAAACGCATTATCTCGCGGTCGGATTTTCCGCGCGGATTGAAATCGGAGCCTCCTTTGGCGCCGCCCATGGGCAGGGTGGTGAGTGCATTCTTGAAAATCTGCTCGAAACCGAGGAACTTCAATATGCTGGGATTGACGCTCGAATGAAATCTCAGTCCTCCTTTGTAGGGGCCTATGGCGTTGTTGAATTGAATGCGGTAGCCGGTGTTCACCTGAATCTTGCCGTTGTCATCCTCCCACACCACTTTGAAGGTGAAGATACGGTCGGGTTCCACTATGCGTTCGGCAATCTTGTTGGCTTCCAGCTCGGGGTGCATGTTGTAGGTCTCCTCCACTGTGCTAAGCACTTCACGTACGGCTTGCAGATACTCTTTCTCGCCCGGATGGCGACGTTCGAGTTCGGCCATCAAAATATCCACTTTCATGACTTGTTGTTAATTTTTAAGGTTAATAAGGTTTACGGTTCAATTTTCGTACTAAATATAACAATTTTTTGCGAGATTGTTACAAGCGTCCCCGATTTTTTTTCGTAAACCTGTGTTTTTCTCTTTCTCCCTCGTTCGTTCTTCCGGCGCAAGGCGGAAATAAATGACCTCGGCATGCGATAAAAGAGGTGACAGAGAATGTTATCTCACCAAAAATTACTACTTTTGCCACATTGTTACTCGGACAAAATAGTAAGGACAAAATATATTTTTACCTATCTTTTAGATTTATGAACAGAGATACACAGATTTTCAACCTGATTGCCCGTGAGCGCGAGCGTCAGACCAGCGGAATCGAACTTATCGCCTCGGAAAACTTCGTGAGCGAGCAGGTCATGGAGGCCATGGGGTCGGTTCTTACCAACAAGTATGCCGAAGGTTATCCCAATGCGCGCTACTATGGCGGCTGTCAGGTGGTGGACGAGGTGGAGCAACTTGCCATCGAACGAATCAAAGAACTCTACGGAGCCGAGTTTGCCAATGTGCAACCCCACTCGGGTGCTCAGGCCAACATGGCGGTATTCTTCGCCTGCCTCAAACCCGGTGACACATTCATGGGACTCGACCTTTCGCATGGCGGTCACCTCTCTCACGGCTCGCCGGTGAACATGTCGGGCGTGAACTACAAGGCTGTGAGCTATAAACTCAACGAGGAGACCGGTTGTATCGACTATGAGGAGATGGAGCGTTTGGCTTTGGAGCACAAACCCAAGCTGATTGTGGGCGGTGCATCGGCCTATTCGCGCGAGTGCGACTACAAACGCATGCGTGAGATTGCCGACAAGGTGGGTGCCATCTTCATGGTGGATATGGCCCATACGGCAGGTCTTATCGCGGCGGGTCTGTTGGACAACCCCGTTAAGTATGCACACATCGTCACCTCCACCACGCACAAGACCCTTCGCGGTCCTCGTGGCGGTATTATCCTCATCGGTAAGGATTTCGAAAATCCGTGGGGCTACACCACTCCTAAGGGTGAGGTGAAGAAGATGTCGGCATTGATTAATTCGGCCGTTTTTCCGGGTATTCAGGGCGGTCCGTTGGAGCATGTGATTGCTGCTAAGGCAGTGGCATTCGGCGAGGCTCTCACGCCCGAATATAAGGAGTATCAGGCTCAGGTGCAGAAGAACGCCAAAGCTATGGCAGAGGCTTTCGACAAGAGAGGCTACAAGGTCGTTTCGGGCGGTACGGACAACCACCTCATGCTTATCGACCTGCGCACCAAGTTCCCCGAGCTGACCGGTAAGGTTGCCGAGAAGGTGTTGGTTTCGGCCGAGATTACCACCAATAAGAATATGGTTCCGTTTGACAGCCGTTCGCCGTTCCAGACCTCGGGTCTGCGTTTCGGAACTCCGGCCATCACCACACGTGGTTTGAAAGAGGAGCAGATGGACTACATCGTTGAGTTGATAGACCGCGTTCTGTCCGACCACGAGAATCCCGAGGTGATTGAGGCAGTGAAGAAGGACGTTCATGCTCTCATGTCGCAGTACCCGCTGTTTGCGTGGTAGAGCAGGGGAGAGTGATTTATATGTTGCGACGCACCGTATTGGTCGGTGCGTCGCAACTTTTTCTTATGGCGACAGGCGAACTATTGTGTGGTACCGGAGAGGGTAGGGGCGTGAAAGGTGTGTGTGCGGTTGATTTTTGTTCTGTGACGCGAAGATTTTTTGAGGGTGTGCAGTCGGGTTGAGGGTAGGAAATTGATGTTCGGCGAGCGACGTTGTGGCATTTATAAATAGGTAAGAGGTGGTGAAACGAAAAAAAATGAAAAAAAAGTGAAAAAAGTTCTGTTTTTTTTTGGAGTATTGAAAATAAACACTACTTTTGTACCGCAATCAAAAAAACACGGTGCGTTAGTTCAGCTGGTTAGAATACGTGCCTGTCACGCACGGGGTCAGGAGTTCGAGTCCCCTACGCACCGCCAGCAAAAAACGACTTACAGAGATGTAAGTCGTTTTTTTTGTGGTCACAGATATTTTTTGTGCTTGCCCCTTGTTTATTAAATCATGGATTAAAAAAGAAACCTTGACTTATAAGGTCTTGAACGATTGGGTATGTGGAAACACCTTCTCTTTTTGTCAATGTATTTTTATATTTTGCAATCCGCTTCTCGAAAGAATAATAGTAGAAGCGCTTAGCTACCAATATATTTAGGCCTACCATAAATCCTATTGCTCCTATTATTGCTCCTATTGTGTCTAATGTTTCAGGCAAATACCCTGACAAAAATTCGAAAATTAATTTTTTACCCCCCCCATAAGAAATTTTTTGTAATTTTGTGTGTATTTAATCAAAAAAAATGGACTACACGTTATCAATATTGGTCGTAAATTCTTCATGTATAGTCATGTTGATAGTGCTGGCGGTCATTCTGCTGGTCGCGACGCGTTTCAAGAGTGAGGGTGGCTATGCGGCAGCCATCATCGTTTTGCCCACGGTTCCGGTATACCTTTATAATATCAGCCGCATGCTTGGTTGGTTTGATATCGCTCCGACGATGTTCGTTGTGGCCTTTGCCGTTAATACGTTACAGATGCCGTTGCTGTGGTTCTTTACCAAGCGCAACTTTGTGGGCGATTTCCGCCTGCGATTCGGGCAGATGTGGCACCTCATTCCGGCTGTGGCTTTTCTGGTGTTGGGCTGGTCGATGTCACCCGAGGAGCGAATGTGGCACATCAATCAGGAGATTCTGGGCAGGGACACTTGGGTCGGAAATATCAATTCATCTCTTGTCTTTGTGCAGATGGTGGCCTATTTCTTCGCGATTTTCCGATTGTTGGTCCGCAGTCGCCGAATGGTGGGCGATTATCAATCCGATGCCGAATGGGTACAGAAGGCGTGGATTTTCAACTTCATGGTGCTCTATTGCGTGCTGTTTGTGTTGGTTATGGTCTTCTATGTGTTGTGGCCGCGTACGGATGCGTGGCTCATCCAGATATTCAATCTTGTGGGCATGTCCTATCTGGTCTATAACGGCATCCGCCACCCGCTGAATGTCAAACTCTATTTTCCCGACCCCGCGGCGATTGTTGCCGAGACCGAGGCGGCCGGCGGCAACATTGGCGAGCTGCGCGAGGATGTTGCGGAGACCGATGGCGGAGAGGCGGCTCCGTTGCTCTCCGAGGGCCAGATGAAGGAGTTGTGCGACAAGGCTCGTGCCCACCTTACGGCCACGCGGTCGTTTCTGGGGGCCGACCTCACATTGGCCGCTCTTGCCCGCGACATGAAGGTGTCGGCGCGCTATCTGTCGCGCTCCATCAACGCCTATCTCAACAAGAATTTCTTTGAGTTCATCAATGAGATGCGTGTGGAGGAGGCCAAGCGCCGCCTTATGGAGTTGGACTCTACGGGTTTCAACATCGACAGCATCTACTCCGAGTGTGGTTTCCGTTCGCGTTCTACCTTCTATATGGTCTTTAAGAAGACCACCGGTTTCACTCCTGCGGCATGGCTTGCCGCCCACCGCGCCAAGAGCGAGTAGGGATTCGGGGGAGGAGTTTGTTGATTTAACCGAAATCGTTTTGTGCGATTTCGGTTTTTTTTTGTTTGTCCCGCAAGCGTGCCGCAATGTTCCATAAAGGCTCATTGATGGCAAAAAAAGTCCTGATTTCCGACATTCGTACTACTTTGATGTGTCGGCAGGGTACATTTTGTTCCAAATAGTTGTTACTTTGTAATCGGGGAGATAGAGGCTCCCTTGCCAAAACAAATCAATAATTTTTTTTGCAACAGCCCAAAATGAGTGACCTTTTTAGTTGTGTATTCAAAATATTGTTGGTATATTTGTAAAGCCACCCGCCGATGACGGATGGCGAAGACACAATAAAGAAAGGTGTTTGGTTTATTCTCCGAGAGCGAATCTGGTAAATTTAATGGACGGGAATAAGCGCACTCTTTACCTTAGATGCAATTCGGGCGCCTTTGTGCGTTTGGTATCTATGGCGTGGGCTGTTGCTTGTTTTTGTCCTCGGGCTTTACCAGAGCCTGCTTTCGAAAGACAAGCCTTCGGTCCCACGCTTTCTTTATACATATAATATATAAGTGCCGGACAGTGGAACCTTCGGCCGACAACAAAGCCATTGATGAGTTATGAGGACCCAGACTTTGCTGCCTACCGTTTCGCGATGCCGTTTTGCGGCTGCCCCCCATCTTTTTTGCGATTTTGTTTCTTGGTCGCGCCCTCGGATTTTGTCTAAACTTATGTCAAAATGCCCTGTTTCTAATCCTAATGTCGGACATTAGGACTTGTTGGAGTGTGAAAAATAGTGCTTTTTCGCCTCTTTATGCACAACTTTGCAGTAGAGCGAAACGGCAGTTTCCGATAAATTAATGTTTAACAAAAAAAGTTGATGTCATGAAAAAAACGTTATTCTTTTTGATGGTGACGATAGCGGTCTGCTCGGTCACCGATGTCTATTCCCAGAGTTGGCTCGACCGTTTGGGCCGTGTTGCCGAGGATGCCGCCAAGCGGGCCGTTGAGCGTAATGTGGAACGTGCCACCACCAATGCGGTGGACAGAGCCTTCGACAAGACGGGTAATGCCGTTGAGGATGCCGTTCATGGCAACGGCAACAACTCGGGCAACAACAATGCTCCCGCTCCCGCACCCGCACCGGCTGCTGTCGCTCCTGCCGCCGCGCCTGCTCCTGCACCTGCTCCCGAGCCCGTTTCGGTGGAGATGACCTACGCCAAGAGCGACTTCGTGCCGGGCGATGAAATAATCTTCGAAGATGATTTGGCGAACGAACAGTTGGGCGAGTTTCCAAGCAAATGGGATTTGATGTCAGGAGTAGTGGAAATAGCCAAATTAAATGGAGAAAATACCATCAACTTTGTAGAAGATGCCTCAAGAATCAATCCATTAATGGAAGATCCGAAAAATTATTTGCCGGAGATTTTTACCGTAGAATTTGATTTCTGGGTGCCCGGTATAGGGGTTGATGTAAGTTATAATATAAGATTTAGCGATCAACAGAGAAATGATTTATGGAATATTATTTTAAGTCGTGGTGGATGGAAGTCTAATGATAACAAACAACTCAATTTGATAGAAATGGAATGGGGTTATTATAATCCATCTGATGAAAGTATTAGAGGGAAAAATGAAAACATCTCTGTCTCTGGTAATGGTTGGAATCATTTTGCTCTATCTTTTA
>JAZODY010000013.1:0-1827 GCA_045597245.1 Tidjanibacter sp. | reverse complement strand
GATACTGCGCCCAAGATAACTATAAGGATGACAATCAGAATCTTGTAACCCTTCATGGTATTACCGTTGTCGGGCTCGTCCTGATAGTAGTCATATCTGTCGTCTTCGTAGGCATCCTCGTAGTTGTCGTCGTATTTTGTGTTGTAGTCCTGCATAACTTATCTTTTTTATAAAGGTTGGGTTTTACAACTATCTCTCGGTACGTTCCGGTCCGGTCTGCCACTTTCGGCTCTCCGTCGGCGACGGAAACGTCATCACTATTTGTGCCGTCCCCTCTCTCCGTAGGTTGTCGTACCGATTCACAAAGATAACGATTTTATTTTAAAATGTTAGTATTCTCATATTTTAGTCCCGACATGCGGTTCAATCTCACCTTCACCTTGCCCACCTTCGTGGGGGCCTCAACCAATACGGGTATCTTATTCTCATCGTCCGAAATCCAGATGTAGAAATTGTCGCGCTGCTTGCCGTCTTCGCTTATGCTGCGCGAGAGCTGACACGAGAATTTCAACGCCTTAATGGGTTTATACTTCGGTATTTCCACCTCCTCGCGTTTGAGCAGCCGATATTTTATCTGCTGCACCGTATCTTCCAGCACGATGTCCATGGCGCGCTCTTCTCCGTCCTGCCATGATGAAAAATCCTGTGAACGAATCTTGTAGAAGTAGCAGATGGGGTCCATGCTCTCGGGCGACAGTTGCAACGTTTTGGTGTTGTCGTTCGGCTTTTTCAGGTTTTTCCACCATGTGGATGCGGTGTTGTTCTCCCAATCAAACCGGATTTTCGAACCGAAGTGCCAATTTCCCTCCTGTTTCTCACACTCATGCGCCAACGGTCGCAGGGAGGTTTTGTCCACATAGGTGTGGAAGTGGTCTTTGAGGCGATAGAAAAAACTGAAAAAGTTGTTGGTCGAGGCATCGGCCGAGATTTTATAGGCCGGAATGTTCTCCCATTCCTCCTCCTTCACAGTGAAGACAACCTCTCCCATGTCGGTGCGGGGCCATACCGAGGCGTTGTAGCTTATGGTATATTCGAGTTTTTCGCCGTCGATGTAGATTGTCTCCCCGTTATGTGCTTGGATCCGGGTGGTGCTGATTGCCATCATCACTCCTAAGAAGAGAATCAGGCTGCAAGTTCTGTTCGTTTTCATCTTTGTAGGTCTGTCTGTTTATGAGGCTGTTGCAGGCCTCCGTTATGAAATCATTTCGTATTCTATCGTTTCGTCTTTAACATATTTATCTCTCAATTCGGCCAACCCTTTGTTCTCTTCGGCTTGCAGTTTCGGGTCGTTTTCGAGTACTTTTTCGGCATTTCTTCGGGCCAATTCCACTATGCGGCTGTCCTTTCCGAGCGATGCAATCTTCAAGTCGAATGCCAGACCGCTCTGTCGTGTGCCGAAAATATCGCCCGCACCGCGCAGTTTGAGGTCGAGTTCCGAGAGTTGAAATCCGTCGTTGGTCTCCACCATGGCGTCGAGTCTTGCCCGCGCCTCTTTGGAGAGTTTCTCTCCGCTCATGAGAATGCAGTAAGATTTTTCCGCTCCGCGCCCCACTCGACCGCGCAACTGATGTAGTTGCGACAGGCCAAATCGTTCGGCACTCTCGATGACCATCACCGAAGCATTGGGTACATCCACTCCCACCTCTATCACCGACGTGGCGACCAATATGTGGGTTATGCCGCGCTTGAACTCGTCCATAGCTATGTTTTTGTCCTCGCTGCTCATCTTGCCGTGAACCACTCCTATTCGGTAGTCGGGCAGCGGGAAGTCGCGACATATCGACTCGAATCCGTCATAAAGGTCCTTGTAGTCCATCTTCTCCGACT
>JAZODY010000012.1:0-1982 GCA_045597245.1 Tidjanibacter sp. | reverse complement strand
CTCTTTGTCGGCCGAGAAGGTCATCGAGTAGCAAATCTTGCCATCCTCGTCGGGGGTGAGCAGCACCACATGGTTGCCTGCATCCTCGGTCTGTGCCTCGCGCATGGCGGCGGGAACATATACTGCGAGTCCGCACCACTCCTCAGCTATGCCCGGGATGTCGGTGCGCGGGATGTCGCGACCCCATACTGCGAGTGCGTAGTCGGTGATGTGGCTTGTCGAGTTCTTCATCTTCATCACACCCGTGCAGAAGGTCATGCCCTCGGTGTCGCCCTCGAAGATGTTCTCAATCTCCACGTCGCGATGACCTGCATACATGATGTAGCGCGAGGTGCAGTTGATGAGTTTGCCGTTCATGTCCCATCCCTCGACGCGCATCTGAGCCACCGTGCGCACCGGTCCGTAGGCCAGAATGCGGGCCTCTCGGCGGGTGAAATCCTTGATGTGTACGGCGGCCTGCAACTCGGTGTCCCATGCTTTGAGCGTGCCCAGACCGATGGTTCCGTAGACCACCAGCACGTCGTCGCCATAGCCCGAATCCATCTGCTCCTGAGTGGGATACCAGCGGGTGTCCTCTATCTCCAAACCCGGGGTCTTCTTGGCGTAGATGTCCACCGTCTGTTTGTTGTCGAAGTAGATGCGGTATGCTGCGAGGTCGGTCTCGAATGCGGGGCCGTGGTGGTGGAGTTTGTTGTACATGTTGTCGGCAAAGCCCTCAATCATGTCGCGCTCCTCCATCGTTCCGTCGTCCATTTTGAGGAACATCTCGGCAAACACGCGCGGCGTGTACTCCTTGCCTGCCTCTTTGGAGTAGACTATTTTGCTCTCCACGCTGCTGTTGGCGGGGATGTTGCACACGAAAGCCAGCTCTTTGGCTCCGTCTATGAGGTCAATCTGGCTGGGGACCTCCTCGCCGTTTACGGTCACCGTGGCCGATACGGCCCACTCGGGAACCTCCTTCACCAATACGGGATAGTCCGTACGCTCGATGTCGAGATTGTTGCTGAGCGTGAGGGTCGTGGCCTCCTCGCCCGCACAGGCGCACAGCATCGCTGTCAGCCCGATGATAATGTTCTTCAATGTCTTCATGTTTCTCATCTTGTTTTAGTTTGTGTTTTTTGATTGTTGTCGCTCCTCTGTCCTGTCGGGTTTTGATTCTGTCCTTTTTTCGCCCGACCGGCCTTGTTGTTTTGTCCGTCGCCGCGGTCGCTACTCCGTTGTCAGGCCGCAGCGTCTTCTCACCTCGGCCACCCCTCTTCGAGTGAGGCGAAGTGTACGGCCTGCATGCCCAGTCCCGTTGCGGTGTCCACGTTCTTGCGTTTGTCGTCCACAAAGAGTGTCTCGTTCGGTTCGAGGTCGTAGCGGTCCATAATCAGTCCGAAGATGCGCGGGTCGGGTTTGATGAGTCTTTCGTGCGACGAAATCACCGCCCCCTCAAACTCGCCGATTATCTCCAATTTCTCTATCGACTCATAGAACTCAATCGGCATGTTGGAGAGTATGAAGAGTCTGAATCCCCTCCTTTTGAGCTCTCTCACCAGTGCGCCCGTCTCGGGAATCTCCTGCATCAGTTCGGCCACGCGTTCTATGGCGGCCGCACTCTCCTCCACCGTGCAGTCGTTCAGTCGTGCCAACTCCTGTGCCACCTCCTGTTGTGTGAGTGTTCCGCGGTCGAACTCTTTCCAGCACTCCGGAAAGTCGAAACCCGAGAAGAATGAAAATATCCTGCCCACCTTTTCGCCGAACCGACTGAAATCGCGACCTATCACCACGCCGCCCAAATCGAATATAACGTTTTTAATCATTTTGTTCGTTGTTTGTCCTTGCGGAGTTTCGGATTCTCCTTGCCTCCTCCTTGCCTCCTCCTGCCTCTCTTTGCACCGGCTCGCATCTATTTGTGTCGCCTCGCATCTATTTGCGTCGCCCTGCCTCTTCTCGCCCCTTGCGCGTTCGGCGGTCCGCCCTTCTCCTTCTCCTTCTCC
>JAZODY010000011.1:0-4242 GCA_045597245.1 Tidjanibacter sp. | reverse complement strand
GAGGCAACTCCGTAACTTTCAAAGTGGATATCGACGGCAAAATCAAGGCGCTCAAATGCTACACCAAACAAAAGAAAAACACACGAATCATTAACGCTCATCTGGCAGAACATCCCGACCCGCTGATTTATCCCGCACAACTGCTCGAAGAGGAGATGTACGTATTCTTCGACATGGCGGGCCGATACTACGATGTACTGCTCTCGGATTGGTGCGACTGCCGCTTGCTCGACTTCGAAATAAAACGATGCGTATGCAACGGACACACCGACTTGCTGGCACGTTACACCGAAACATTCTGTCGTTTTGCTTACGAGATACTGAGCCGACCGTGGGCACATGGCGACATTAAACCCGAGAATATCTTCGTGATGGAGGACGGCTCCTTCAAGCTCTTCGACACCGACGCGATGTATCTCCCTTGTCTCGACGGCAGCAACGAGTGCGGCACGGAGAACTACCGCCATCCTCTCAGAACAGCCGAGGATTTCGGACCACACATAGACGACTATCCGCTGGCATTGATGGCGGTGACGATGCGCGCCCTTGTGTTGGATATGAGCCTGCTGGACCGATACTGCACCAATGACAACCTGTTGCTCGTTCCACAGCAGGAGATGGAGGGCCGGTCGGAGTGTTTCAACGAAATGGAACTGCTGTTTGCCCGCAACGGAGAGTGGCGTTATGTGGAGATGTTGCACTGCCTGAAATCCCCGACCGCAGCCATCGCAGGGATAAAGGAGATGTTCGGCGGTCTGCTCGGCCATAAGTGCGAACCTGCCCTTCCGCTCGAATCGTTCTGCGGGAACGGCAAATGGGGTTACAACGATGCAAATAACAATGTGGTTATTCCTGCCGTATTCGACATGGCGGCGGAGTTTACCGAGGGAGTCGCATGTGTGAATCTGTGCGGCCACCATCACTACATTAATCCTTGCGGAGAGGTTGTCATAAACGGCTCGGCATTCGATGCCATAAAGCCTTTTCGCAACAATCGGGCAATGGTCACAGAGAACGGATTCTCTTACTATATCGACAAGGACGGAAACAGAATATAGCCTATCAAGATGTACTCGGCACAAATCACACGCAAACAGAAAACAGCCTTCATCATACTCCTCGACCAATCCGGTTCGATGCAGGAATTCATAAGTTTTCAGCGACGTCCGGTAAGGAAGTCGGAGATTGCTGCGAGATTTGCCAACCTCTTCATCGAGGAGTTGATGTTGCGCTCACGTCGCTCGGAGTTTATTAACGACTATTTCGACATACTCGCATTGGGATATCATGGCGATACGGTAGAGCCCATACTGACCGACAAGATTGAGTTTGTCCCCATAAGCAAACTCTACTACAAACCCGCGCCTCATCAGACATCCTACATGGAGAGAAGAATGCCCGGCAGCGGCCTTCTTACCATATCTTACCTCACATACAGATGTTGGGTGCAACCGAAAGCCGAAGGCGGTACGCCCATGTTTGCGGCACTGATGCAGTGTGAGAAAGTGGCCAAGCGCTGGTGCCGTCGCAAGGAACATCGAGACAGCTATCCGCTGATAGTGATAAACATCACCGACGGCGAGGCCTCGGACAGCGATGCGCAGATGCTCAACAATGCAGCCCGACGAATCAGGGAGACCGCCACCGAAGATGGCAACACACTGCTTTTCAACATTCACATCACATCATCGGATGACGAGAGAGGAACTAAATTCCCGACAAGCATGAATGAGATGCCGGATAACCGTCTCACCCGATTGATGTTCGACATGTCGAGTACTCTGCCCGAATGTTACAACGAGCTGATAAGCGAAATCAAAGGAGAAAGAAACACCATGTCGCCATACAAGGCAATGTGTTACAACTGCTCGGCTGAGGATTTGATTAAACTGCTGTCGATAGGGACGGTCAGTCTCGACAGAATGTAACCGGAGTCTGAGTCATGATGCTTTCTTGCTACATAGAGAGTCTGCTGAATTCAACCGAACGATTTGTCTCATTGCACAGACTTTATCCCGTTCTCGATTCCGACAAAACCCCTCGATTCTACACCACATCGAGAAGTATGGTTTTTGAGGTGATCCACAAGGAACAACTTTATCGAATGACCATACCGTTCGGCTACACCGCGTCGGAGCTGGACCTTGTGAAGTATAATTGCAACACCGATGCGCCAAGACAACTAAGGCATGTTGCAAAAGCGAGTTATCATCCGCAGGAATTGGTTGTGTTCGACAACGATGGCAATGCCACACATCACGACATTATAATGCAGAAAATAAGCGGCACAATCAGTCTTGCCGAATACCTGCGCCGATGTATCTATTTATCCGACCGCTTTCCGATTCGTTATGCTCTCAGAGCCATAGCCGACCTTGCCGAACTCATGGAGGAGGAGCAAATATCTCATGGCGCCATTTCGTTGAATTCAATAAGATTAATGGAGCAATTTCCACATACGGCACTGCTGCTCGACACACCTTTGATACTTCACAAATCATTGAAGAGGGATATGCTCTCATTGGGGCGTATGGCGACAATGCTCTATCTTATCGGTGGCTGTCCGAGATTGTTTCCAATGCTCGGAGGATTGGATGTCTGTTCTGTCCACCGATTTTTCGAGGTGGCACGCTATATACTCGCAGCCGCTCAATTTTATAATATGGCACCGTTGGTCAATCTGCTCAAACAGATGGACGACGACCCGACCGACGGCGTATGCTCCGCAATAGGCTTATTGTGCGACACCCCGTTTGTCAAAGATATGTCACTGCTCGAAAAGCTGCTTATGGAGTGTTGCGATGCCAAGCCGGAGGAGTTCGACCATGACTACGGCAGTGAAGAGCCGATTAAATGTGACGACACAGAAGATTCAACCGCGAGAGTGGAGTGGGAAAAGTGCAGTTTTGTGGGACGCACGTGTCACAATCTCATACGATTCAAGCTCGGCGATTTTTGGGGTTTTGCAGACAAAGAGGGGGTATGTCTGCCTTTGCGCGGCATTCTCTATGCCGAGGACTTTTATGAAGGACGTGCCGTTGTGAAAACCTCGAAAGGCTACGGACTTATCGATTCCGACGGTCACTTCGTGATAAAGCCTATGTTTGAATATCTGTTTTGGTGGGGCCACGAAAATGCGGTGTCGGCCTGCGTGGGCGGCAAATGGAATCTGCTCGACCGAAGTGGTGTGGTTATGACATCCCGCAGTTACGACCACATGGGTTCTTTCAACGAGGGTTTGATGGCAGTGGGTGTTAAAGATAAATACGGCTTCTTAGACAAGGATGGCAAAATTGCGATTCCGTTGGTGTATGACAGTGTGAATGATTTCTCCGGCGGAGTTGCCTCTGTGATATACAAAGGAGGCGAGTTCACCATCGACAAAAATGGCACTCGCCTCAAAAAGACTCTATAATTAAGCATGCAGACCTCTCGATTGGGTGCTTCCTGCACCCGAGGGTTGCCCTGCCACAACACCCTAACACTCCCCTAACGGATTCTGTTAAGAGCGTTTATCTTTCTGAAATCTTTCGTTATTGCTCTTATGGCAAGAAGTATCAACACGATGCCGACAGCAGGAAAAATCACCGGTGTAGCCATGTTGAAAAACACCTCCGTCTCCGCATATTGGTCTGCCAATCCGTTGGAAATCTTCATCAGGTAGACCACAAAGAAGGCCTGCGTACCGACAAGCATCACCAACTCGGCAAAACAAAGACGCAACTGCGCAAGAAGATTCTTGCACATTCCTATCATAACAAATGGCAAAACCGCCGATATCACCACCAATATCTCCAAATAAATCAAATTGTAGGCGAACAACTCCGACAAGCCGCCTTCCACAGTGACATGTGCCAACGGCTTGACTGCCGCAAAAGTCATCAATACCCCCACAATCAGCAGATATAAATTCTGTACTCTCTGTATCATCTCTCCTTAAACTTTATTTAATCTCGTCATCAATAAGATAATCATTTCTATCCGAGGAGTTTCTGTTTATCAGCTCACCTATGAATCCGGCAAGAAAGAACATCACTCCAAGCACAACCGCCACCAGACACAAGTAGAACAACGGTTGCTCGGCCACCGGCCTGAACAACATTCCATGACTTTGCTTTATCAGTTTATCGGCAATAATCCACACCACTGCGCCTCCACCCAGCAGAAACATAACCGTTCCCAACAAGCCGAAGAAATACATGGGACTGCGACCGAAATGCGATACAAACATTACGGTAATCA
>JAZODY010000010.1:0-5305 GCA_045597245.1 Tidjanibacter sp. | reverse complement strand
CAGTCCTTTGCTCTACCAACTGAGCTATGGCACCATCGTTTTTGCGGTGCAAAGATATGAAGATTTATTTATTCTGCAAACATTGATGTGCTTTTTTTGCGATTTTTTTCTGAATATCGCTTTTGCGCCGCATCATTCCATGCATAATCGTGCCGCCCCGACCGCCCATAACTCATTATAATGTAAAAAATAAAACATCTTGGCTTTTTTAAGCAGTAAAATTTATATCTTTGTCGGGATTTAACGAAACTTTTTGGTTAGGTAAAATGAAAATAGCATTGGCTCAGGCCGATTACAAGGTAGGCGATTTCGAAGGCAATAAAGCCAAGATTATAGCTGCCATTGAGAAGGCTAAAAACAACGGGGTTGAGTTGGTTGTATTTGCAGAGTACGCCATTAGTGGAACTCCGGCATGTGATTTTTTACATAAAATATCTTTTCTCACCGCCTGCGAAGATACGCTTGGTGACATTGCGGCGGCGAGCGAGGGTATTTCTGTATTGGTGGGACTTCCTCTGGTGCATGGCGGTCGTACGGTGAGTGCTGCCGCTTTTGTGAAGAACGGCCGTGTGTTGAATTACATAACCAAAAGACGTGTCGATTTTCCCGAGGAACGTCCCTATGTGTCGGCCGGTTTCGGTGGCGAATATGTTGAGGTGGGGGGACGAAAGATTGCCGTTGCGTTGGGGAACGACATGTATGATGGTGACGAATATTTTGCCCATGCCGATGTGGTGGTGTGTATGTGTGCCGACCCGTTTTTCCGTCGCAGAATAGCGTGGCGTTACGACAAACTCAAAAAGATTGCCTCCACCAAGAGCATGACGATGGTGTTAGTCAATCAGGTGGGTGGAAATACGGATGTTGTTTACGACGGCTCGTCGGCGGTGTTCGACCGTCGCGGCGAGGCGATTGCCTTGTTACCCAATTTTGCGGAGGGCTATGCCGAAGTGGACCTCGATGCCGACAATGAGGCATTGGAGATTCCGGAGAGCAACAATAAGACACTGAATCACTTCAAGGCCATAACACTGGGTATGAAGGATTTCTTTGTCAAGAACGGATATAAGAAAGCTGTCGTGGTGCTTACGGGCGGAGTTGATTCGGCTGTTGCTGCCGCCATGGCGGTGGAGGCATTGGGACGCCATAATGTGTTGGCTTTGCTTTTTCCGTCGGGCTTTTCCAAATTTCATAGATACGAGGATGCAAAGTTGGTGGCCGGTGCGTTGAACATAAGGCATTTTGATGTTGATATAGACGATGCTTTCTCACGTTTGAGAAAGCGTGCGACAGAGTATATCGACATCACCGAAGAGGCCGGAGAGGCTTTGCAGTCGCGTATTGCTGGTTGTGTGCTGATGGGAGTGTATGACTGCATGGGAGCGGTGCCTATCAATACGAGCAACAAGACCGAGATAGCCATTGGCGATGTAACCATGTATGGCAATCAGGTGGGCTATCTGAGTGTGCTGGGAGATTTGTATAAGCACGATGTGTATGCTCTGGCGCGTTATCTCAATCGTGAACGCGAGATGATTCCCGATGAGATTATGGCGCGTATACCTTCGGCGGAGTTGAAACCGGAGATTTTCGGCAAGCCTCGTCAATTGCCTTCGTATGATATGTTGGATGCCATATTATACAGATTGTTGGAGGAGCGTCAGGAGATGGAGGAGATAGTGAATGCGGGATTTGACTCGGAGGTGGTTGGTAATGTGGTGGATGTGTTGTCTTCGAGTGCCATGAGCCGCTATCAGTTCTGTCCCATACTTAAATTGTCGGTCTATCCGTTTAACAAGGCCGGCAATCTTCATCCGGTGACGGCGGACTACAAATTTGCCAAATAGGCAGGAGAGTGGCGGACGAGTGGGACGAGATAAAAAGTAACAGGTAAAAGCAAAAAAAGAGAAGGTTTATATAATGGCAGCACCCATAAAACATAAGGGCGAAGTGATAAGGATTGAGGGCAAGCGCATCGATGTGAAGATGACGGTGGAGAGTGCGTGTGCTTCGTGCAGGGCAAAGAGTGTGTGCGGCATGGACGAGAGTCAGGAGCGTGTGGTGAGTGTGACCGATGCTGCGCTGAGTCGCGAGGTGTCGGTGGGCGAAGAGGTCGTGGTTGCCATTACCGAGGAGGTGGGCATAAAGGCGGTGGCATACTCATATCTGCTGCCCCTTTTGGTTTTGACGGTGGTGATGGTAGCCACCACCATGATGGGGTTAGGAGAGGGCATTGCGGCGTTGTCGTCCATTGGTGCATGTGCCGTATATTATGTGGTGTTGTACTTGTTGCGCAGGAGAGTTGAAAGAGAGATAAAATTCAAAATAGAAAAACTTACAGATTAAGAGATGGAAACACTTGGTTATACGATTCTGACACTTGTGGTGTTGGGCGTGGTGGCAGCTGCGGTGCTGTATTTTGTGGCGAGTAAATTCAGAGTGTATGAAGACCCCCGCATCGACGATGTGGAGAAGATGTTGCCCGGAGCCAACTGTGGCGGTTGCGGATTTGCAGGATGTCGCGGTATGGCAGATGCAATGGTCAAGAGCGAAGACATTTCGGCCCTTTACTGTCCGGTGGGCGGTGCGGAGTGCATGAAGAATATTGCTGCTTATTTGGGCAAGGAGGCTGCCGAACGTGCGCCTCAGGTTGCGGTGATTAGATGTAACGGTACGTGCGCCAATCGTCCGAAGGTCAATATGTTCGACGGTGCGAAGTCGTGTGCTGTCATGGCGTCGTTGTATGCCGGAGAGACGGGATGTTCGTTCGGATGTCTTGGTTGTGGCGACTGTGTTTCGGCGTGTGAATTCGGAGCTTTGTCGATGAATGAGGAGACGGGTCTTCCGGAGGTGGATGTGGATAAGTGTACTGCCTGCGGCAAGTGTGTGTCGGCATGTCCGAAGGGAATCATCGAACTGAGGAAGAAGTGGCCTAAGGGCAGGATGGTCTATGTGGCTTGCATGAACAAGGATAAGGGTGCCGTGGCCCGCAAGAGTTGTACGGCTGCCTGCATCGGATGTATGAAGTGCCAGAAGGCGTGTCAGTTCGAGGCCATTGAGGTGAGCAACAATCTGGCATTTATCGACTCGGAGAAGTGTAAACTTTGTCGCAAATGTGTGGAGCAGTGTCCCACGGGTGCCATTGTGGAGAGGAATTTCCCGCCCCGCAAGGTGGTGACCGAGAGTGCAGAAACAGCTAAGAGCACAGGGACGGTAAAGGAGGCTTAGGCGCATGGGAGTGAGAGAGAACAGGAAAGTGAAATAAAAAATAGTAATACAACATGTTGAAAACATTTCCGATAGGCGGTATTCATCCGCCGGGCAACAAAATCAGCGCAGATAAGGCGATAGAGCGTTTTGCCTTGCCCGAAAGTGTCGTGATTCCTTTGGCCCAGCACATCGGCGCGCCTGCCGTGGCGTGTGTGGCTAAGGGCGACAAAGTATTGGCCGGTCAGTTGATAGCTAAGGCCGAAGGTTTCGTGTCGAGTAATATCCACTCTTCGGTTTCGGGTACGGTGAAGAGTGTGGATACTTATTTGAATGCACAAGGCCTGCGTCGTCCTGCCATCACAATTACGGTGGAAGGTGATGAGTGGGTTGAGGGTATCGATTTGAGTGATGAATTGATTGAGGAGTGCAACCTCGACCCCAAGGAGATTATCGCTAAGGTGGCCGAGGCCGGTATCGTGGGTATGGGAGGCGCTACGTTCCCTGCTCATGTGAAGTTGTCGGTTCCTCCGGGCTGTAAGGCCGAGTGTTTGATTATCAATGGTGTGGAGTGCGAGCCGTTCCTTACGGCCGACCATCGTCTGATGTTGGAGAAGGGTGCCGAGATGTTGGTCGGTGCGAGAATTCTGGCTAAGGCATTGGGCGTGAACAAAACTTATGTGGGCGTTGAGAACAATAAGCCCGATGCAATTAAACACCTGAAAACGCTGGCTGCCAAGTATAATGGAGAGGTTGAGATTGTGCCTTTGAAGGTGCAGTATCCTCAGGGCGGCGAGAAACAGTTGATAGCTGCTGTTACGGGCCGTCAGGTGCCGAGCAAGGGGTTGCCCATTGCCGTGGGTGCTGTGGTGCAGAATGCGGGTACGGCATTCGCTGTTTATGAGGCAGTGCAGAAGAACAAGCCGCTTGTGGAGCGCGTGGTTACGGTTACGGGTAAAGCATTGCCCGAGCCCAAGAACCTGTTGGTGCGTATAGGTACCTCGGTGCAGAGTTTATTGGACTATTGCGGAATCGATGCAGTTGAGGGCGATGTGAAGATTGTGGGCGGCGGTCCGATGATGGGACGCGCCATGAGCAATACGGAGGAGTCGATACTGAAAGGCTCGTCGGGTGTGTTGGTGCTTACCGAGCAGGAGACCAAGCGTGGAGAGGAGGCCGATTGTATCAGATGCGGCAAGTGTGTCGATGCCTGTCCTATGGGTTTGGAACCCTATCTGTTGGGCAGAGTTTCGGAGATGAAGAACTACGATGCGGCCGAGCAACACTATATATATGACTGTATAGAGTGCGGTTGTTGCACCTATTCGTGTCCTGCCCACCTGCCATTGTTGGATTGGCTGCGATTGGGCAAGGCCGAAGTGATGAAAATAATGAGAACACGTTCGTCGAAATAATTAATATTGAGTGACAAGATGAAAAATAGATTGATTGTAGCGCCTGCACCGCATCTTCACAACCCGAACAATACGACCGCGAAGATGATGTTCAATGTGGTGGTGGCGCTGTTGCCGGCCCTTTTGGTGTCGAGTCTGATATATGGATGGAGGGTGTTGTTCGTGTCGCTGTTTTCGGTGGCATGCTGCATGCTCTTCGAGTGGTTTATAAAGAGATATATGCTGGGCGGCAAGCCTACGTTGAGCGATGGCTCGGCCGTTGTTACGGGATTGTTGTTGGCCTTCAACCTTCCGGTGAACATTCCGCTGTGGATGGTTGCTGTGGGTGCGATGGTTGCCATAGGTGTCGCCAAGATGACCTTCGGCGGTTTGGGCAAAAACCCGTTCAATCCCGCATTGGTGGGTCGTGTGTTCCTGCTGATAGCTTTTCCGGTTGCCATGACCACTTTCCCCGAGGTTGTGCCTTCGGCCACAACGGATGCTTTGTCGGGTGCCACTCCGTTGGCAATGATGAAGATGGCTGCTAAGGGGGATGTGAGTGCGATGGAGGTTGTGAATCGATTGGAGTGGCAGAGTCTAGCGCTGGGTGTCAAGAGCGGCTCTATGGGAGAGATTTCCGCTGCGGCATTGTTGCTGGGCTTTGTGTGGTTGCTCTATAAGAGGGTAATCAAGTGGCATATTCC
>JAZODY010000009.1:0-2018 GCA_045597245.1 Tidjanibacter sp. | reverse complement strand
CAGCTGCCCCTTGCCTCCATCGACGATTATCAGGTCGGGCAGGTCGCCCCCCTCGGCCAACAGACGCGAGTAGCGGCGGAAGATTATTTCGCGCATGGAGGCAAAGTCATCGGGTCCCACCACGGTCTTTATGTTGAAATGGCGATACTCCTTGCGCGAAGGACGCCCGTCACGAAAAACCACACACGAAGCCACCGGATAGGTCCCTTGCAGATTTGAGTTGTCGAAACACTCTATGTGGCGCGGCGGGACATCGAGATGCAACTCCCGTTGAAGAGCCGCAAGTACGCGTTCGGTATGTTTCTCGGGATTCTTAATCTCCATATTCTTCATCTTCTCCAAGCGATACATCTTGGCTCCGCGCTCTGAGAACTCCAAGAGTTTCAATTTATCGCCCCGTCGCGGTACGGTGAACTTCACCCCCTCGAACTGCTCTTCGTCGGGCAGGAAGGGGACGATGACCTCTCGTGACAGGCGGAGTGAATACTCGTCGCAAATCTGCATGATGGCCTGAGTGAGAATGGCACTCTCGTCATCCTCGGCCCCCACCGATAGTTGCACCGTAAAGCTGTTCACCACCGAGCCCTCGACCACGCGTACAAAGTTGCAATAGGCCGTATCGTCGTCGGACAGCAGCGAAAATATATCCACGTTTCCCAGCCAATCGCTCACGATAATCGACTTGGAGGCATAATTATCCAACTGTGCAAGTTTGGTCTTATAGCGGGCAGCCAACTCGAAATTGAGCAACTCGGCCGCGCGCATCATCTCCTCTTCCAGATAGCTCTTTGTGGGTTTGAGGTCGCCACGCAGATTGCGTTTTACCATCTCTATCGTACGGGCATACTCCTCCTCGCTCTCTCCGCCCACACATGGTCCCTTGCAGTTACCCAGATGGTATTGAAGGCAGACCCTGTACTTCTGCCGCTCCACTGCCTCCTTCGATAGATTGAGGCGACATGTGCGTAGTTGATAGATGCTGCGGATAAACTCCAACATGCTCTTCTGCATCATCACCGAGGCATACGGGCCGAAATAGGTGGAGCCGTCCTTTACCATGCGACGCGTGGATTCCACACGCGGAAAGGGTTCGTTACGCACCACAATCCACGGGTAGGTCTTGTCGTCTTTGAGCAGAATGTTGTAGCGCGGTTTGAGACTCTTTATCATTGAGTTTTCCAACAGCAGGGCATCCTGTTCGGTGGCGGTGTCGATGTGGCGGATTTCCACAATCTTGGCCACCATCACACGCACTTTTGCCGAGTGGTTTGCCGCATCCACAAAATAGGACGACACCCTGCGTTTCAGGTTCTTGGCCTTACCGACATAGATAACCTCTCCTGCCCGATTGAGGAATTGATACACTCCCGGGGAGGTAGGCATCAGTCTTAATGCCTCGCTTATAGACGCCTCTTTTTTCTGTGCCATTTTCGTTAATGCCTACTCTTTGTTTTTTGCAGTCTGCCGCCGGTCTCTCCCCGCAAAATCACTTTCACGTGACAGCAGGCAAACTCTCTTCTCTCTCGTCGCTCCGCATTCCACCTCGCATTACGGAGCCGCAAAAACATTTACACGACTATAAAGATACCACTTTTTATTCAACTTCCATATTTTTATCTCTTCTCCTTCGGCCGACACACAAAAAAACGCCCTCCCTATACGGGAGAGCGTTTTTCGCGCGGCTGACGCAATATTTCAACTTATCAACCTTTCTTGGTGTGAGTAGACTTGGAAGCACCACCCTTAGCACCGGCAGTCTTGGCCACACCTGCATTCTTGGCATAAGTAGCCTTCTTGGGAGCTGCCTTCTTGGCCTCCGTACCCTCCTCTACAACAACTGCATCCTCGGCAGCCTTCTTGGCTCCGCTACGACGGGTTCTTGCCTTAGGAGCGGCTGCGGGAGCTGCACCCTCTACATAAGTCTCATTGAAATCAACCAACTCAATGATACACATCTCGGCTGCGTCACCATAACGGAAACCGGTGTGAAGGATACGGGTGTAACCGCCCGGACGCTC
>JAZODY010000008.1:0-1597 GCA_045597245.1 Tidjanibacter sp. | reverse complement strand
GAAACACCCAGTCGTGCTGAGGCATAGGACTCCAACTCTGAGTGACACCCACATTGGGGTTGAAACGAGTGGCCAGCGAGCGTGCTCCCGTGCAGAGAGGCTCCTTGTAGGCCTCGTCGCCCGTAAGGCGCAGAGCGTTGCCGTAGCTGCAATAGAGCATGAATCCCACGTCGTGATTGTTGGTCACGTGTTTCACCGGCTCCTGCAATGCGGTGTATTCAAGGGCGATGTTCTTCATCTCCTCCGAGCCGGTGTACTCGTGGATATACCACGATGTGCCGGCAAAGAATCCGCTTATCCAATTATATATGTTGGTGGTTCTCAGATTGCCGTCGGGGGTTATCGACTGCGGTATCGCTCCATCCTCCAATTGGGAATAGAGATACTTATACTGCTGCTCGGCCACACCCATCACGCGGGCCGTCAGCTCCTCCATGCTCTCTTGTCCGGTGGTGGCGCATGCGGTCATGATACTCGCACACGACAACAACATCAATAATTTTTTCATATTACTTGTTCTTTTTTTATGTTTGGTTAGCAAATAATTTTTTCCCTTTCCTCCTCGGATTACTCCATCAGTTTTCTGTATTTAACTCTGTGGGGTTGGGTATCCATACCCATTGCGCGTTTGTGTTCTTCATACTCGCTGTAAGAGCCCTCGAACCAAACCACCTTGCCGTCGTCCTCAAACGAGAGGATATGGGTAGCGATGCGGTCGAGGAACCAGCGGTCGTGGGAGATGATTACGGCACAACCTGCAAAATTCTCCAAACCCTCTTCCAAAGCTCTCATCGTGTTCACATCGATGTCGTTGGTCGGCTCGTCCAACAATAATACGTTACCCTCCTCTTTCAGAGCCAGAGCCAAGTGCAGACGGTTTCTCTCGCCGCCCGACAACACACCGCACTTCTTCTCTTGGTCGGCACCCGAGAAGTTGAATCGGCCCACATAGGCACGCGCGTTTATCGAGCGATTGCCCAACGTGATGATTTCGCTGTTTTGTGAAATAACTTCAAATACCGTTTTCTCGGGGTCGATGGATTTATGTTGCTGGTCTACATAGGCAATCTTCACCGTCTCTCCAATCTTGAAACTGCCGGAGGTGGGCTCTTCCAACCCCATAATCATTATGAGCAGCGTGGTCTTTCCAGTACCGTTTGCGCCGATGATTCCCACAATGCCCGCGGGCGGTAACACGAAATTGAGGTTCTCGTAGAGCAACTTCTGGTCGAACGACTTGCACACATTCTGTGCCTCTATCACCACATTGCCCAGACGCGGTCCGTTGGGGATGAATATCTCCAACTTCTCCTCCTTCTGTTTTGCATCCTCGTTCAACATCTTGTCGTAGGCCGACAGACGCGCCTTGCTCTTGGCGTGGCGGGCTTTGGGGCTCATGCGCACCCACTCCAACTCGCGTTCCAGAGTCTTGCGGCGTTTGCTCTCCTGCTTCTCCTCCATGGCCAGACGCTGACTCTTCTGCTCCAACCAGCTCGAATAGTTGCCCTTCCACGGAATACCTTCGCCACGGTCGAGTTCCAAAATCCAACCGGCCACATTGTCGAGGAAGTAGCGGTCGTGGGTGACGGCAATCACC
>JAZODY010000007.1:0-6376 GCA_045597245.1 Tidjanibacter sp. | reverse complement strand
TGCCGGCAGGGTGGTGTATCAGGATTTGGTGAAGATTAACCGAGCCTGCCGCGACAACTCCATTTTGGAGAACAAGGAGGTGAAGGCCGCTTTTGAGTATGCCAAAGCTAATGGCGTGAATGTTCACTTCATGGGATTGGTTTCCGACGGCGGTGTTCACAGTTCGTTGGAGCATCTGTTTAAGTTGTGCGACATCTCGAAGGAGTACGGAGTGGAGCAAAATACTTATGTTCATTGTTTCATGGACGGTCGCGACACCGACCCTATGAGCGGAAAAGGTTTCATTGAGCAGTTGGAGAACCACATGAAACAGAGCGGCGGCAAGATTGCCTCCATCATAGGTCGTTACTACGCCATGGACCGCGATAAGAGATGGGAGCGTGTGAAGATTGCCTACGACCTTTTGGTGGAGGGTAAAGGCGAGCAGAGCAGCAATATGGTTGCGGCAATGCAGAGCTCTTATGACAACGGTGTCACCGATGAGTTTGTGAAACCGATTGCCGCAGTTGATGAGAACGGAGCACCGATAGGACTTATCAAGGAGAACGACATGGTCATCTTCTTCAACTATCGCAACGACCGTGCAAAGGAGCTTACCGTTGTGCTCACTCAGGAGAATATGCCGGCCGAGGGGATGCACACCATTCCGCTCTATTATTGTTGCATGACACCTTATGATGCCAAGTTTACGGGACTGCATATCCTGTTTGACAAGGAGAATGTGCAGAACACCATTGGCGAGTATGTGTCGAGTTTGGGCATGAAACAGTTGCGCATTGCCGAGACCGAGAAATATGCCCATGTGACCTTCTTCCTCAATGGCGGACGCGAGGAGAAATTTGAGAACGAAGACCGCATACTCATTCCTTCTCCCAAAGTGGCTACCTATGATTTGAAACCCGAGATGAGTGCCTTTGAGGTGCGTGATGCTCTGGTGGAGGAGCTCAAAAAGCAGAAGTTCGACTTCATCGCCTTGAACTTTGCAAACGGTGATATGGTGGGCCACACAGGTGTATGGGAGGCTATCGAGAAGGCTGTGAAGGCTGTGGATGTGTGTGTGCATGATGTGATAGAGACTGCTAAGGCAAACGGATATGAGGTCGTGCTGATTGCCGACCACGGAAATGCCGACAATGCTCTCAATGCCGACGGCTCGCCCAATACGGCCCACTCGCTCAATCCGGTGCCCATTGTGGTTGTCAGCGACCGTGTAGCCGCAGTACACAACGGAGTGTTGGCAGATGTCGCCCCCACTGTGCTTAAACTCATGGGGGTAGCCCAGCCCGCCGAGATGACCGGAACGGCTCTTGTGGATATGAAATAATAATATAAGACTTGAATCATAGACGGGGTTGGTATCGGAAAGATACCAACCCCGTCTTGTTATCTGCCAGACACTTACTATATGACGCAGTGCCATGCGGGTATATTTAATACAAAATCAGCACCTCAAAATCGAGGTGCTGATTTGGGTATACCGCAACTCTCCGACTGAGAGTTACTCTTTCTCCTTTATTATCTCCATTCCGGCGCGGATGGCGGCCTCATTGTCGGGCAACGATTTCCACGCTCTCTCGGGCAACGATTTCTTCAAACCAAGAAATACGTTATCCAGACTCACGATGGGCTTTACCTTCAAATAGCCTCCCAATATCAACGTATTGAATATGCGGCCATTACCTCTGCGTGCCGCCTCGGCCGTTGCATCTATGGTATAAATCTTTATATCCTTACGCTCGGGATGGCGGGTGATGCCGTTGGTGTCGTAGATGAGTGTGCCGCCCGGCTTCACCTGAGACTCAAACTTGTCCATACTCTGCTGATTGAGAATGATGGCCGTGTCGAATCGCTGAATAACGGGTGAACTGATGGGCTTGTCGCTTATGATAACGGTTACATTGGCCGTACCGCCACGCATCTCGGGGCCGTAGCTGGGCAACCAGCACACCTCATAGTCCTGCATGATGCCCGAGTAGGCCAAAATCTTTCCGGTCGAGAGCACTCCCTGACCGCCGAATCCTGCTATGATTAACTCCTCTTTCATTGTCGTCTGAATTTTAAATGTCCTTCAAGTCGCCCAGCGGATATGCCGGCAACATATTCTCCTCCATCCATTTGTTTGCGGCCACAGGGTCCATCTTCCAACCGCTGTTGCAGGTGCCCACAAACTCCACAAACGATACGCCCTTGCCTGCCATCGAATTCTCAAAAGCCTTGCGGATGGCTTTCTTTGCTTTGCGCACTGCGGCAGGGGTGTTTACGCTCTGGCGCGTCACATAACATGTGCCGTCGAGCTGCGACACTATATTGCCGATTTTATAGGGGAAGCCATGCAACTTCGGGTCGCGACCGTAGGGGCAAGTTGCCGTCTTCATTCCTATCAGGGTGGTGGGGGCCATCTGACCGCCCGTCATGCCATATATTCCGTTGTTTACAAAGAAGATGGCGATGTTCTCTCCGCGATTGCAGACGTGAATGGTCTCTGCCGTTCCTATGGCTGCAAGGTCGCCGTCGCCCTGATATGTGAACACCATCTTGTCGGGATTAACTCTTTTGATTGCCGTGGCAACTGCGGGAGCTCGTCCGTGTGCGGCCTCAGCCCAGTCGATGTCCAGATAGTTATATGCAAAAACCGCACATCCCACAGGCGACACGCCTATGGTCTTGTCCTGCATGTTCATCTCGTCTATCACCTCGGCAATCAACTTGTGCACTGTGCCGTGGCTGCATCCGGGGCAGTAGTGCATTACATTGTCTGTAAGGACTTTGGTTCTCGAATATACGAGATTCTCTTGGGTCTTTTGTACTTCGTATTCTGCCATGGCTCAATACTATTTGTTAATCAGTTTTGTTTTCAATGCCTCCAATATCTCCTCGGGAGAGAACACTGCTCCGCCGGCTCGGCCGAAGAACTCCACATCGGTCTTGCCGTTCACTGCCAATCTGATATCCTCCACCATCTGGCCCGTATTCAACTCAACCGACAATATGCCCTTTACTCTCTCTGCCAATGCCGCAATCGGTTTCTCGGGGAAGGGGAAGAGCGTGATGGGGCGCAACAGGCCCACCTTCAACCCTTCTTCGCGTGCCAACTCCATGGCCTTCATGCCTATACGGGCCGACGAACCGAATGCGACGATTACATACTCTGCATCCTCGCACATGAACTCCTCGTAGCGCACCTCTTCCTCTTTCATGCGGTTATATTTTGCCGTCAGTTTCTGGTTGAATCTCTCAAAAGCGTAGGGGTCCAACTCCAATGAGGTGGCAATGTGGCGTTCGCGATTGGCACCTTTGCCGGTCAGTGCCCAGTCTCCGCACTTCTCCTCAATCTCCTCGGCGGTCCAGCGCGGACGCTGGTCGGCAAGAACCACTTTCTCCATCATTTGACCGATGACACCGTCGGAGAGAACCATCACCGGATTTCTGTATTTGAAAGCCAAGTCGAATGCGTCGAATACAAAGTCGTGCATCTCCTGCACCGAATTGGGAGCCAACACCAACAAGTGATAGTCGCCATGACCGCCGCCTTTGGTGGCTTGGAAATAGTCGCCCTGCGAAGGCTGAATGGTACCCAAACCGGGGCCGCCGCGCGAAACATTTATTATCACACAGGGTAACTCCGCACCTGCCAAATAGGTCAAGCCCTCACACATGAGGCTGATACCCGGGCTCGACGACGAAGTGAGCACTTTTTTTCCGCATGCAGCTCCTCCATATACCATATTTATTGAGGCCAACTCGCTCTCGGCCTGAACTACCACCATTCCCGTTGTCTCCCACGGTTTCTTCTCCATCAGGGTCTCCATTACCTCCGATTGAGGGGTGATGGGGTAGCCGAAATAGGCATCTGCTCCGCAACGGATTGCCGCCTCGGCCAACACCTCGTTGCCTTTCATTAATTTCACCTCTTTCATAACTACTCGAATTTTTGTCTGTAAACCGTAATACATGTGTCGGGACAAATCACTGCACAACTTGCACAACCCGTACATGCATCCGGATTGGCCATATAGCAGTAATTATATCCCTTGCCATTAACCTGCGACGAAAGTTCCAGCACGCCGCACGGACACGATACCACGCACACACGACATCCTTTGCAGTGCTCGGTATCAATAACAACCGTACCTTTAATTTTTGCCATAATATATTATCTGTTATCTCTGCTCAAATCTATGTAAAATATCTCACCATTATTCGTTCCGATGAGAAAACAACAAATCATCTCTCTGTTGTTGCTTTTTTGGGCTTGCTCCCATCTCAGGACATGCTGTTCTGCCCGCAATGGTATCTGTCGTGTTCGGCGTAAAACAACGCTCTGCGTGTCAGAACTGGTGAATAACCACACCGGAACGTAATTTGGGCTCGAACCACGTGGTCTTCGGAGGCATTATTTCACCGCTGTCGGCAATGTTTATCAACTGCTGCATCGACACCGGATACATGGCAAATGCCACCTTCATCTCGCCACTATCAACCCGTTTCTCCAATTCGCTCAAACCTCTGATGCCGCCCACGAAGTCGATTCTCTTGTCTGTTCTCAGGTCTTTGATGCCAAGTATGCGATTCAACACCAAGTCGGACAGCACCGTCACATCCAACACGCCAATCGGGTCGGAGTCGTCATAGGTGCCCTCTTTGGCGGTGAGGCTGTACCATTCGCCGTCGATGTACATTCCGAAATTGTGCAACGTGCAAGGAGTGTATATCTCCTTACCGACATTCTTTACTTCGAAATCTCTCTCCAACTCTTTCAGAAACTCCTCCTTCGACAAACCGTTAAGGTCCTTTACCACTCTGTTGTAGTCGATGATGTTCAACTGATTGTCGGGGAAAATCACTGCCAAAAACCAACAATACTCCTCGTTGCCCGTATGGTGAGGATTGTTCATCATTCTGTCCTTTCCGACATGTGCCGCGGCAGCGGTACGGTGGTGACCGTCTGCTATGTATAACGACGGAATCGATGCGAATATTGCCGTAATCTTCTCTATCTTATCGGCATCATTCACCTTCCACATGGTGTGCCCTATGCCGTCCTGCGACGTGAAATCATACTCGGGCTCGCCGCTCACCACCTCTTCCACCAATTTGTCCATCTCCTCGTTGGCATGATAGGCAAAGAAAACAGGCTCTATGTTGGCACTCTGGCGATTGACATGCACTTTGCGGTCCTCCTCTTTGTCGGGACGGGTCAGTTCGTGCTTCTTGATGAGGCCGTCCTCATAGTCCTGAAAATGGCAACATGCCGTCAGGCCGTACTGTCGTCTGCCGTTCATGGTCTGGGCATAGATGTAGTAACACTCCTTCTCGTCCTGAATAAGCCAGCCGCGCTCTTTCCACAACTTGTAGTTCTCCACCGCCTTGTCATACACTGCCTCCGAGTGCTCATCGGCAATCGGGTCGAAATCAATCTCGGGTTTAATGATGTGCAACAACGAACGTTCCGTAGCCTCTGCTTTTGCCTCTTGCGAGTTCAATACATCATAGGGACGCGATGCCACCTCTGCGGCATACTCCTTCGGGGGACGAACACCCTGAAACGGTTTTATCTTGACCATATCGTTGTTTTATTTGTTTACTTGGAATTTTGTGTTGCCGTTCACGAAGAAGTCCACAATCTGACGTGCTGCCGCAAGAGCCGCATTCACGTTGGCCTCGGTGGTCTCGGCACCCATCTTCTTCGGAGTGGAGAACACCCGCTTGCCGAACTTCTCTTTCAACTCATCCAATATTGCAGGTGCAATATCGGTGGCATATTTCATATCCTCTCTCTCTGCCAGCAATTGGACCAACTCTGCCTCGTTTACAACCTCCTTGCGTGCAGTGTTCACAATGGTCGCACCTTTGGGCATACGGCTCAACAGAGCATGATTGATGGAGTTTTTGGTCTGTTCCGTGGCGGGAATGTGAATGGATACATAGTCGCTCACCGAATAGAGTTCCTCCACTGAATCCACCTTCTTCACTCCGTCGGCCTCGAAATAGGCAGCATCGGTAATGAACGGGTCGTAGGCATATACCTCCATGCCGATGGCCTTTCCGTAGCGACCCACCAAGCGGCCCACGTTTCCGTAGGCATGGATGCCGAGACGCTTGCCGTTAATCTCACTACCGGTACCCTGTGTGAATTGATTGCGGGCCATGAAAATCATCATGCCTATTGCCAACTCGGCCACAGCATTGGAGTTCTGACCCGGAGTGTTCATCACTACAATTCCGCGCGACGAGCATGCGGCCAAATCGACATTGTCATATCCGGCACCTGCACGAACGACTATCTTCAAATTTTTGGCGGCTTCCACCTCCTCGGCCTGAATCTTGTCGCTACGGATTATCACCGCATCGACATCGGCCAGAGCCTCGCGCAGCT
>JAZODY010000006.1:0-3060 GCA_045597245.1 Tidjanibacter sp. | reverse complement strand
GATTGCCATAAAACTCAACATGAACAACACGTTCTCCTACGAAGACAACGAACAACTCAACACATCACCCTACACCACGCTGGCTCTGCTGCGCAGCCTTGTGAACGACGGCGGTGTGGCTCAGGAGGACATCACGGTGTGCGAGCCGAGCCGCCTGCTCACCAACCACCTCTATTTCAAGTGTAAGGCAGAGTTCCCCGATGTGGCCTATGAGGACAACGTGGGTGGCGAGGGCCGCACAAAGGTGGACTATTACCCCAACGCCATTCCCTACTCGACCGACCGCGGCGAATCGGCAAAAGGTTTGGCCAAGTGTATCGTCGATGCCGACTACCTCATCAACAGCGCCCTGCTGAAAATCCACTCGGGTCCTGGCGTGACGCTCACCGCAAAGAACTGGTACGGCGCAACCGACATCAACAAGGAGTGGCGCAAGAACACCCACAACAGCATCAACCAGAACAAACGCGAAAAGGTGGCGGCATACAGCAGTTTCGTGGATTTCATGGGCCACAAAGACCTCGGTCAGAAGTGTATGCTCTTCCTCATCGACGGCACCTACGGCTCGCGCGACGTGAACGGCAAGCCCTACCCCAAATGGCAGAAGGCCCCCTTCAACAACGAGTGGGCATGCTCCATACTGCTCTCTCAGGACCAAGTGGCCGTGGATGCAGTGGGTCTTGACATATTGGCAGGCGAGTGGCCCGAGGTGGGAAGCCTCTCCTACTGCGACATGTATCTGGTGGAGGCCGCTTCGTTGCCCAACGCTCCGAGCGGCACCAAATATGACCCCGAGCGCGACGGCACCACGCTGGACAAACCGCTGGGTCTGATGGAGCATTGGAACAATGCAAAGGATAAGAAGTACACGAAACTCGACCTCATCTACAAAAAGATAAAGTAAACGATAGGAGGTCTGTCCGATTTTGCCTTCTTTTTTGAAGGAGTCGTTCCGTTTTGCGCAATGGCGACCGCAGGTCGCAAACAGGCGTGCAGTTCGCAGGCACACAAAACAACGACTTTCAGCATCATAAAGTTTTTTCACCTAAGGGGAAAGGCACGTTCGCATCACGAACGTGCCTTTCATTTTTTCATTCGACAAGCGAGCCTGCGCAAGCGCCGAAGACAGGCGCATAGATAACGGGACGCTCCTCACCGTATGCGGATGCGTGCAAGAACAAATGTTTTAATCGGGCGACTATCGTCCCTGCAAAACGAGCATCTTCTCGGCATAACGCTCACCCAGCAGCATGGCCCCCTCGCGATTGAAATGCGGGTCGCTTTCGTCGCGCAACATACCGCACCCCTGAGAAGAGATGCAGTCGCTCTGCGGGATTAGCGAAACCGCCTCATGCAAAGCCCTATTGACATCGTCGGCATAGGGCAGCCAGCGGGCAATCTCACCCACCACCACCGGCACATCACCCAGTTCGTCGCGCAGGTCGCCCATCATTCGTTCGAGGCGTATGGCATAGTCCTCGGTACGCTCGGAATCGGACTCGCCCTGATGCCACACTATACCCCGCAACTTACCATATTTCATGGCCTGACGTGTGCGACGTACCGCCTCGGAGAAGTGTCCGGGTCGGTCGTCACGCAGCGGCGCATCCTTCTGCCAACTGTCCAATCCCGTTCCGCCACGTGCATTCACCACCAACAGCACCTTGCGCCCCGCAGCCTTATACATAGAGGAGCCGAACATGGCCGAAGGGCTCATCTGTTGCATGGAAATATCCTTGCGTATCGTCGAATAACTATTCATGGGGTGGCGTGCCTCAACGGGCACTCCCTCCTCGTTGAGCAGCCACACCCCCTCCACCGCAGTCGTATCGGCCTCGGAGAGCGTGCCTCGACCTGCCATATTGGACTGGCCTATGCAGAGATAGACGTCAAAACCGTCTCGTCCGCAGGAAGTTGCAAACGGCAACAACAGAACGACAAGCATCGCGTGAAGAAGAGATTTAAAATGTTTCATGACAATGATGTACAAAAAGCTTTTCATTGGGACATATCGTTTTGCAAAGATACGAAAAATTTTCAGTAAGTTTGTGGGACGATTCGTGCCGCGGAACACACTCCGACCAACGACACACCACACGACATAATCAAAAAAAACTGCCCCATGCGACTGAAACGGCTCTCCATACTCGACTTCAAAAACATCACTCAAACCGAGTTGGAATTTTCCGACACCATCAACTGCTTCACAGGCAGCAACGGTGCCGGCAAAACCAATCTGCTCGACTCGATACACTACCTCTCCATGTGTAAGAGTTCGCTCTCGGTGACCGACACCCAGTGTCTGCGCCACGGAGCGGGATTCTTCATGCTGCAAGGCAACTACACCGCCGACGGAGGACGTAACGAAGAGGTGGTCTGTTCGTTCAAGCACTCGGGAGGCAAGAAGGTGAAACGCAACGGCAAGGAGTATGAAAAGCTCTCGGACCACATAGGAGCGGTGCCGGCCGTATTGGTTTCGCCGGCCGATGTATTTTTGGTGAACGATGCGGCCGAGGAGCGTCGCAAGTGGCTCAACGCCTTCATTTCGCAACTCGACAAACACCATCTGGTGACTCTCATACGCCACAACAATGTGCTCTCGCAGCGCAACCGATTGCTCAAACAGACCTTCGAGGGCGGTGGCAGCAAGGAGCTGATGGAGGTGCTCGACGAACAATTAGTGTCGCTCGGCACAGCCATAAATCGTACGAGGGCCGAGTATGTGGAGCGTCTGCGACCGTTGGCCGCCGAATATTACAAAGTGATTGCCGAGGACCGCGAACAGGTGGAAATCTCCTATCGTTCGGAGTTGAACGACAGAGATTACGGCGAGATTCTCGATTCATCGCGCCAAAAGGACCTGATATGCCAGTTCACCACCGCAGGCATCCATCGCGACGACATAGTGATGAAAATAGGCGGCTATCCGCTCAAAAAATACGGCTCGCAAGGTCAGCAGAAGTCTTTTCTCATTGCGCTCAAACTCGCCCAGCACCGCCTTATCGCAGAGCAGACGGGCGAGCGTCCCCTGCTGTTGCTCGACGACCTGTTCGACAAGTT
>JAZODY010000005.1:0-14228 GCA_045597245.1 Tidjanibacter sp. | reverse complement strand
GTCGTTGCGATTCCAGCGTCTTGACGACCTTGTGGAGGCCATCGGCCTGCCGAAAGAGGAACTGTGTACTCATTGTTGGGACAACAGTTCTTATATGGACTAACATTGTGTCTAAATACAAAAACGGGCCGTCAGTAATTTGACGGCCCGTTTTTGTATGACTCATGATGTCAGAATGTAAACTTAACTCCAAAGCCCAAATCGATATCGCCATAGAAGTCGAATCTCTCAACAATGTTGAGCGACGGACGATAATCCACCGAGAAGGCTATTGGCACATTCGGCACCTGATATTCCAATCCCACAATGCCGTCGAAACCGAAAGCAAAATAGTTGCTCCCGAAACCGAGGTGGGCACCCGGACCGTAATAAAACGTAAAGCCGTCGTCAATGATGGGTGTCATGAATTCATAATAGCCCGTAAAGTGATATCCGGCTTTATAAAATCCCGAGAAACTACCCTCCCAAGCATTATATGCACTAAGGTTACGTCTTACCGTAAGCCCCGAGGTTCTTATGCCGCCACGTACACCAACGGCCCAATCATAATCCTGTGCCTTCATGCTCAATGCACTCAACAGACACAAAGACAAAACAATAATCGATTTCTTCATTACTTTTGTTCTATTTTTGACATTAATTTATCATCATTATCTTATCATGCCCCCTGAAAGAGACAATCAAATTAGGGCAAATTTAGTCATTTCATTTCTATTTGGCAATCGACAAATATGTCCGAAATCAATATTTTCTTTTACATAAAACAATTATTAAAGTCCGGTTTACTATCTTTGCACACCGAAAAACCAAGCAAACAAGAATAGATGTCGATGAATCGCCAAATAATGCGCCTTGCTGTGCCCAACATAATATCCAATCTATCCATTCCGTTGCTCAGCTTGGTCGATATAGCCATAGCCGGACGTCTGGGTGGAGATTCGGTGATTGGAGGGTTGGCAATCGGCACGAGCATATTCAATTTCATATATTGGATATTCTCGTTTATCCGCATGGGGGCAAGTGGTCTGACGGCACAAGCCTATGGTGCGGAAAACAAACAGGAGTGCGCCGACATTCTCACCCGCGCGTTGTGCATAGCTCTATTCTGCGGTCTTTCAATCCTTACTCTCAACAAACCGGTCGGCCGATTATTCATAAACATCATGCAAGGCAGCGAATCGGCATCGGCATTGGCACTGGAATACTTCTATGCCCGAGTGTGGGCCGTACCGGCCGGAATAGCCATTTTTGCCATACAGGGCTGGTTTATAGGCATGCAGGACTCCAAGACGCCGATGGTGGTGGCAATCATCAGCAATATGCTCAATCCGGTCTTCTGTTGTCTGATGGCATTCACATTCGACATGGGAATAGCCGGCATAGGATACGGAACGGTGATGGCTCAATATTGCGGTCTGCTTATATATATCGTGTTGTGGTTAAGGAGATATGGCATGTTCAGAAAGTTTCTGCGCATAAAAGAGTGTTTCTCGCTCAAACCCATGATTCGTTTTCTGCATGTAAACAAAGACATCTTTATTCGCACCACATGCATAGTGGTCGTATATACATACTTCACGGCAGCCTCGGCCCGATTCGGCGACACAGTTTTGGCAACCAACACCATACTCATGGAGTTGTTCATGACATTCTCCTACCTGATTGACGGCTTTGGATATGCTGCCGAATCGCTCGTGGGACGTTTCATTGGTGCTCGTGACAAGAGCTCGCTGACAAAGAGCATAAGGTTGCTGCTCTTGTGGAGCTTCTTGGGCGCGCTGCTTTATGCAATGGCCTACGTGGGATTCTGGCGCGACATAATGCGTCTGTTCTCGGCATCGTCCTCGGTACTCGTATGCGCGGGAGAATACATCTGGTGGATAGTATTCATCACCCTCTTCTGCTTTGTTCCGTTCCTGATAGACGGCATATTGGTGGGAGCCACCAAGACCAAGATATTGCGCAACTCGGTATTTTTCTCCTCGTTCGTGTTCTTTGGTATCTTCCTTGCTCTCTCGCAGTGCATGGGCAACAACGCTTTATGGTTGGCATTTGCCATATATGTGATATCGCGCGGCATCTACCTGCTGGTTGCCACCAAGAATCTCAATGGCGACTACCTGATGGACGTGAATCGCAACTAACATATACCCCGACGAAAGAGGTTAAATATTTTTCATTTCCTCGGTAAGTTAATTGTAATACAACAACATGCCGTTCGGTTTAAGCATTTGCCCTATCTTCGTGCTCTCAAAACAGGAAAAAGAACATGACGGTGAAAAACAACATACTCGAAACCATTGGCAACACACCGATGGTACGAATCAATCGATTATGCCCTAATGATGCGGTGAACATATACGCGAAGTTGGAGGGGTTCAATCCCACAGGCAGTATAAAGGACCGCATTGCGATAGCCATGGTGGAGCAGGCCGAACAGGACGGATTGCTCTATCCCGGGAAAACCATCATTGAACCAACCTCGGGAAATACGGGTATCGGACTTGCCATAGCCGGCATAGTAAAGGGCTATCCGGTTGAGATAGTCATGAGCGAGGCTGTTTCCATAGAACGGCGCAAGATAATACGCTCCTACGGAGGTAAAGTCATCACCACTCCCGCCGAACAAGGTACGGACGGAGCCATAAGGCTGGCTCACAAAATAGCGGCCGAGAACCCCGACAAATACTACATGCCGGACCAATTCTCCAATGCGAGCAACTATATGGCTCACTATAAAAAGACTGCGATAGAGATATGGCAACAGACCGAAGGACATATTGATTATCTGGTGGGGGCGATAGGCACATCGGGCACACTGATGGGGCTGACCCGATTTCTGAAAGTGATGAATCCGCAGATAAAAATTGTATGTGCTCAGCCGATAAAGGGTCACTACATTCAGGGACTGAAAAACATGGAGGAGGCCATTGTTCCCGAGATATACAACCCTTCACTAATCGATTCTCAGGAGTTGATTGAGAGCGAGGAGGCAATAGAGATGGCACAAAAAATCATCTCCAATGAAGGAATTTTTGCCGGCATGAGCAGTGGCGCAGCAATGTTGGCAGCCATCCGTACGGCCGATAAAATCGAGAAAGGCAATATAGTGGTTATCTTTCCCGACAGAGCCGAGAAGTATCTCAGCACATCCATGTTTTCGATGTTTGACGACTGATTAACTTCACATCGTCAAACAGGCAAACGCCTTCAACACATAAATATCTGACAAGCAATAAATTAATCGGGTTTACATTGACCATGTGTCAATGTAAATCCGATATAAAACATGGAAATTCACAATCCTGATAATAAGTACATTTTATGCGCAACGCAAACCATCGATTCAACTAAAAATCGTTATATCCGTAATATTGAAGTCTTTTATCTGAATTCCTCCAATTGTCATCAACTTTAACAAACAGTTGCAAAAACACCTTCTTATCCAAGAATTTTTCCAAATCAAGACGCGCTTCCGTACCAACTTTCTTCAATTTTGCACCTTTGTGACCAATGATTATTCCCTTCTGCGAATCGCGGGCCACATAAATGGTCGCAGAAATACGGTCCATGTCGGGACTCTCGCTATATTGGTCGATGGCTATCTCCACACAATATGGAATCTCTTTATCATAATTAAGGAATATTTTCTCGCGAATAATCTCCGAAGCGAAGAAACGCAATGGCTTATCTGTCAATGTGTCGCCATCATAATATGGCGCCCCTGTCGGCAGCAGTTCCACGATGGAATCGAATACTCCGCTGACATTGAAATTATTAAGAGCCGACACCGGAATTATGCGCGCATTCGGCAGACGTTCATGCCACATATCCACAAGCGTATCGAGCGTCTCCTGTGTTGTAAGGTCTATCTTGTTTATAACCACGATGGTGGGTACACCTCCGAGTTTCACTTTTTCCAGAATCTCCTCCGATGCCTCATCTCCCTTCTCCACCGTATCGGTAACATAGAGTATAACATCAGCATCGCGCAAAGCTCCCTTCACTAACCCCATCATCGACTCCTGCAAACGATAGTTGGGACGCAGTATGCCCGGAGTGTCGGAATAGACAATCTGGAAATCATTTCCATTTACGATACCCATGATTCTGTGGCGAGTGGTCTGTGCCTTTGAAGTGATTATCGACAATCGCTCCCCCACCAACGCATTCATCAAAGTGGATTTACCCACATTGGGATTACCTATTATGTTTACAAAACCCGATTTAAATTCACGATTCTCCATTTATGCCATGCTATTATTTATCTGAAAATATATCCTATCTGTTTTTCACTCATGCTCTCCACTCCATCGGGAAGCCTGTAATAAAAATCAAAGCCTGCCGCACGCTCCACTTCATCCACCGTAACCGCATAATCACTCCATTCGCCAGACACTCTCTCCGTATTTGGCATCAGAAAACCACAGGACTGCCATTCGCCCTCTTCATGAGCCAACAACACCTTGTAAAACATCTCGGGCACACCGATGCCATTAAAACTCTCCAAATCTTCATCATTCAGAATACCTCCGGCAACCACATAGACAGAATCGTATTGTGCCGCCCAACGTCGTACCTGCTCTTCCAAATCTTTCCAAACCCCTCTGTTAAGCGATGGAGTTTGGGGCGAGATATTCGACATGTAGAACGTGGCTCTGTTCTCCTCCTCGGTATCGTTACGGTCGGCGGAAGGACACAGATGTCCACGGTCGTAACCGGAATTGGTATAATCGCTCGTTGTGGCCCAATCCCAGCCGCGACTCTTCACTTTATCATCGGTAAGGAATCTGTCGGCACGGTCGGCTCCTCGCGTTGCCACATCATCGCTCGTAAGAAGATAGGCGACCCAATCGGACTGACAATAGGTGGTGTTGTAATGGAACACGTAATCTCCTTCGTCACACTCCACCACATATTGGTCGTCTTCGAAATAAGGCAAAGCCAATATCTGTAACGCCTCTCTTGCAAGCATCTCATCCGCCTCGCTCTCCACACCGGCCTCCTTATCGGATGTCGCCTCTTCTCTCTCTTTTGGGTCTTCCACAATCTTCTCCTTGCGTTGCTCCTCCCTTACACCGCCATCCTTACCATCTCCAACAGCCACACGACATATCAACCAAACCAACAAAATGGCAAACAACACGATTGCCACACTTGCCCAAAAACCATTATCGTCTCTTCTCTTCATCTCGCCGGGTTTAATGTTGCAAAAATAAAAAATTATTATCTTTGTGCCACGGACATATAATGATTTTAGGCATGGCATCATCAAACTTCGTTGATTACGTAAAGATATTTTGTCGTTCGGGCGCAGGCGGCTCCGGCTCGGCTCATTTTCGTCGTGAAAAATTCGTGGCTTTCGGCGGTCCCGACGGTGGTGATGGAGGCAATGGAGGCAGCGTCATTCTCAAAGGAGACAGTCAATATTGGACACTTATTCACCTTAAATATCAACGTCACGTTTTCGCCAAAGACGGTGAGGCCGGAAGCGGCATGAGAAGTTCGGGTAAGAGTGCTCCCGACTCGGTCATCATCGTTCCGCTCGGTACGGTGGCCCGCAATGCCGAAACCGGAGAGGTGGTCGGCGAAGTGACCGAGGACGGTCAGGAGTTGGTGTTGCTTAAAGGAGGTCGCGGCGGATTAGGCAATTGGCACTTCAAATCAGCCACCAATCAAGCCCCCCGCTATGCCCAGCCCGGAGAGGAACGCCAAGAGGGCAGTTTTATTCTCGAATTGAAGATATTGGCAGATGTGGGACTTGTCGGTTTTCCTAATGCCGGCAAGTCTACGTTGCTATCGGTGGTATCCGCGGCCAAACCTAAGATTGCCGATTATGCCTTTACTACTTTGGAGCCCAATCTGGGATTCGTTGAATATCGCGACGGTCGTTCGTTTGTAATGGCCGACATTCCGGGAATAATAGAGGGAGCGCACGAGGGTAAAGGTTTGGGATTGCGTTTCCTGCGCCACATAGAGCGCAATTCGATTCTGCTGTTCTGCATTCCGGCCACGACAGAAAGTCTGGGGAAAGAGTATGAAATCCTAATGGGAGAGCTCACGAAATACAATCCGGAACTGCTTGACAAGAGGCACCTTATAGCGGTAACAAAGTGCGATGTTGCCGACGAGGAGAGCTTGGAGAAGATGAAGAACGAGATGCCGGAAGGAGTGGAACATATCTTCATATCATCGGTGAGCGGATACCACATCAGCGAATTGAAAGATATGTTGTGGCGGGCCTTGCAGTAGTGACTCGTCATTTAATCCGGGGTATAACACTCAGAACCTCTCGTCATACATGGCCACGTCGGAAAGGTCACACACAATCAACTGATATGTACCGTTGAACCACGACAAAACTCCTCGTATCACCCCGCTGCCGGCGGGCAGGAGTTCATTTGCGAAATTGGCTGCAAGATTGGTTCTCACCGTAAGCATGTTGCCTTGCCTGTCGATGAGGGTACGATTGGTGGTTACCACACCATCGGTCCACTTCTCACCAACCTCCGACTCAACAAACTGGACGTCATTGAATTGAACGAAGCAGCTCACAAGGTCGGCATCGAGCATATCCAAATCCATACGGCGCACAGGCCTCTCGGGTGCAACCCCACCCGTATGTTTTATATGAACAGGAATATCGTGTCGGGCAATATAGCTTGTTTCATATCCATCGGCCGGTGCTGCCCCCAACTGATGTACTCCACCATAGCTTCCCAACGTCAGACCACCGCAATAGATTGCCACCGAATCGCCGACAAAGAAGTCGGTAAACAAATCCGTTCGGTCCAATTTAACCTCCAAACCGCCAGAGGCATCCTCCACCACAAGTTTCTTGTAAATATTCCCACCCGCATCGTTTGCGGTGACTACCGCCAGCAAATGCAGGTCGCCCACAATCGCATAAGGATAGCCGTCATAAAGTGATTTCAGATGAGCCACCGAGCATAGAGATTCGGGTGGCACCACCTCCGGTTCCTCCTCGGCTATTTCACACGACACCATCGAAAGTGCCAGCAGAAAAGCAATCAAATATTCAATAAGTTTGCACATCATTCAAGTCTCTCAACATTAAGGCATAACGTTCCGACGACGTTCCGAACTTCCCATACATCAATATTCCCGTAAGAGTACATCGTCCCTCAGGAATGTGTTCCCGCGCGAAATCGGCATAACGGCTTGTAACCACATACAACACGTCACCCGATGACGTACAAAACGGCTTGACACATGAGTCTGAGGCATAATAGTCGTCCTCACTCTCTGTGAACCATGCATTTGCCTCGTCGGGAGCCAACTCCACATCAGAAATCCTCACAAGACGGCCGCACAACTCCGGCGCAAAATCCGCCACATCCACATCCGTAGGCTCCACCGAAACACCAATTTCGCCTCGCATCACATGGCGGTCGAGAAAGGCTCTCACCCCGAACGGTCTCACATAATTTCTATCCCACTCTTCCGACGGCAACCCGATACGCATCACTCCACGATATTCACACACAGCACATCCATTCAACAAAACAGTCACTCTTTGCCCCACCTTGAAGGCGTTATGCAAATCATACGTTCCGGCATATATCTCAGCCGCACCACTATCATCCTCTATAATGAACGACCTGTAAAGATTACCCGAGCCGTCGTTTGCCGTCACCACACCGCTCACCACCATATCGACACCCACCTCATAGTCGTCACCATAGTAATAACGCCGCAAAGTGGCAATGTCGCCATTGGGTAATTCGTCCGATTGTGAAGAGATATTCGGAGTATCGAAATCATCGTAACCGCAACCCCAAAAAAGAAACGAAACGACCAAAAAGGTCAGTATATGTTTAGATGCCCGACACATAATCAAAACTGATAGGTTACCGTCACATAACAATTTCGCGGATAGGCATAGGCATACTTCGAGCCATAAGGACGATATACGGTTTTGTTGCCCGACGACATCTTCTTGAATCTCATCTGCTCATAACCTCCGTAAACAACATCCTTGCGGTTTAACAGATTCTTCACCGACACCGAGAACGACAATCTGTCACCACTCTTCAAACCAAACCGACGATAGAAAAACACATCCACCACTCCCGCCGAAGGCAACCTCTCCTGCTCATACCACTCCTTTGCCGCCTCTATTGATGGCGCATGTGCCAACATTCTGTCGGTGCGACGAAGCGGAGAGAGCGAAATATATCTTCGGTCGAAATAGGTGTAATTCGCCCTAATAAACGTATTTCTGTCGAAGTCATAGGAAACGCCCAGAGAAACGAGCATTTGCGGTGATGTGTTAGACACATATCCTTTCATGTGACTTACCCCATTGACGAACAACTCTTCGCCATCCACATCGCGATAGATGTCCACTTGCGGATTATTGGTATATTCATAGGAATTATACGCAATGGCGGCAGAGAGGCTGAGAAGATTTGTGACATCCACATCGAATGCAGCCTCCACTCCGCTGTTACGGTGCGACATATTGCTCAGTGCCATGTCGCAATATTGGGCGTAAGCGTCATCATAATACCTAATTATCTCTCCACGTCCCGTTGTTTTATACCAATATGCCGTCAAATCCATCGATATGAAGTAGAATGCATGACGCAACCTTAAATCGCCGCCGTACGAGAACTCGTTTCTCACATCATCCACAATCTTATTCGATGCCTCGGGCGAGAGAAATATATCATCATAGAGAGGTTCACGTTCGGTGGCAAAGGCCGACAGAGCAATATGACTATTGGGAGTATGTGCAAAACGGGCCGCCGCTTTCAGAGCATAGGAGGATAAATTCAGCCGTTCCGACGGCCCAAACGACAGAGCGGGCAGGCTCTCTTTTCTGTAATGTCCGTTGCGATACAATGAAGAGAAGGTGGTTTCTCCCGACACATCCATCCTAAATCTATTGTGAATATAGTTCACGACTCCGAAAAGAGTCAGTCCGCTACGTCGCATGGAGTAGTTATATCCAAATTCGTCGCCCTTGCGTATCACGCGGTCGGGATTATTCATATCATTGTGATACTTGTCGCCATACTCCACATCATCAATAAGATATTGGTCCACGTCCAAAGCCCACTCGGCTCCCAACATGTCGGTGGCGCGTTTGAAATAACGCGAATCATCATTACGATATCGAAGTCCATAACTGCTCTGAAATCCGTTGTCGGCCTTCGTAACTCCATTCAGCAGAAATTGAAAATTATTCATGCGCTCCACCCTGTTGTCGGAAATATAGGTTGCCATGCCCGAACTTGAAGTCATGTTCTGATAATACAACTCGGTCCAATCCACCTGCGTATAACGTTCATCTCCCCTTTGCCACACCTCGGCCAAGCTCTGCTTCATCACATCATCGGTTTGGTAGCTTGGCAGATAGGCATAAGTGTCGGGCAACGGAGTGGCAGCATCGAACCACGTAAGCCCGCTACGACTCTTCTCGCCGGTGAGATACATTGCCGAGGCACTCATGTGGGTTTTGTCACTCAGTGTGAAATCATACGTCAGCATAGCCATCGGAGTAAAGTTTCGCCTAATCTTTGAACTGCGCTCCCGACCGTCCTGCATACCCCACGAAGGATTGTATAGATTATCACCCGTCAGGTCGAACACCTCCTGCATGGCCCAAGAGCGCGAGCTATACATCGAAGGCGCAGCGACAACAAACAACGACAAGCGATTACCAGCCACCAAAGTGCGTTCCACACCAATGGCGGCATGATATGTCTCGCTGAATGCGCCCTTCACGAATCGGTCGCGGCCGCCGCGAAAGGATGCGCTGAATGCAATCCGCCAAAAAGGGTCTAACTGCTTCATTCCAGTCATGGTGGCCGCTGCACGACCGGTTCGGTCGGCATATTGCAACCTCACGCTATACAGTTCCCTAATATCAATGGGCCTCACCGAATAGGTCTCGACAATATCGTCTGTGACAGTGACAAAAGAACTTGTCGCCGAACTGTAATAGTATGCAGATGTGGGTTGATACCTACGCAGAGCAAAAAGTAATCCCGAATCGGTATATTCGTCGAAAACAGGCGATATGTCCACTCCATTGACGAAGAATCGTTCTTTGCGCCTGTCTATTCCGCGCCACGAATAATCCACCGATGATGTTGAGAATCGGGTGTTACGTTCAAACTTCATCTCGTCAATCGATAGCGGATACAAGAAGAAAAGCTCATATCCTTCCGGTAAACCGGCAAACAAGCCGTCATCCTGCGGATTCTCCTCATAATATTTCGTACTCATCTGTTGCGCATACATGGACTGCATCGCAATGACAATCGCAACAAATATCATAACGCCGAATCTCCACATATCGACACGCCTCCATTGCACTAATCCGACATAAGTTCCTTTGGTATATTACAGCAAGGTATGGCAGTCATTTTATGCCGGTTGGCTCTGTTACGACGGATAAATATCTCATATACTTCGCGCTCGCGTCCCTCCAAAGAGGAGATGTCAGTTCCACTCTCATATAGCTCCATTGCCCGTTCCAGTTCCGGATAAGAGGCCCCTATCTGGTCCTCGTCACTGCGGTCATCACCAAACAACCCGTCGGTAGGTTTGGCTTTCACAATGGCATCCGACACCCCCAGATATTCGGCCAGAGCCCACACCTGAGTCTTTGTAAGGTCGGCAATGGGACTCAAATCGACGCCGCCATCACCATATTTGGTAAAAAATCCAACTCCGAAATCCTCAATTTTGTTACCCGTTCCTGTCACCAACAAACCATGCACACCGGCAAAATAGTATAAGGCCATCATGCGCAGACGTGAACGTGTGTTTGCAAAGGTCAGTTCCGTTGCCGGCAGATGTTTCGTATCCTCGGGGAATGCCGCCAAAAGAGACTCATATCCTTCGGTGAGGTCGGCATCCACAGTCTCCACATTCCCAAACTTCTCCATCAACCACTCCACATGCTCTTTTGCTCTTATCACCTGCGCCTCGGCCTGATGGATGGGCAGTGTCACACACAGCACCCTTCTTCCCGTCATTGCCGCCAATACAGATACGACAGCCGAATCAACTCCGCCCGATATTCCCACGACAAATCCACGCGCTCCGCAACCAGCACAATAATCATCCAGCCATTTTACGATATAGTCTGCCACATACTTAGGATTTCTCATAAATTCTTTTCACGCTATAAACTAACCCTCACTCCCATCATAACATTCGCTCCGAGCGAAGGATAGTGATTAAACAAATATATCTTCTGTCCCAACAGATTGTCACCCTTAATAAAGACATCAAGCCTATCGGAGATTTCATACCTGCCTTCCAACTCCACATCGACGCTGCCCTCCACATAAGACGGCACGAAAGTCAATCCTCCGGAGACTATATTACCCAAATATCCCAAGTCTGCGGCAGTCACAAATTCTCGTCTGCCCAACACCTCTGCCCCACCTCTCAAATACAATCTTCCCGCCTCATAGTTCAACCAAGCACCGAGAGTAAATCGAGGAATTCCGGTACCACGTTTAAGATTCATCATATCGTAGTCATCCTCGTCGGAAGTCACCAGCTCATTATATCGAGCCCTAAACTGCACACAGAACGAAGACGAGAGAAGAACATCCGCATTAAGAGCCGCATAAAACATCTTCATTTTAACTCCATAGGCCGTAAATCTCGATGTGTTATTAAGAAGTGCAAACACCTGATACTCATCATGCATATCATATCCGGCATGGAGGTCGATATCGGCCGCCGAGGTATTGAATTTCAAACCGGCCTTCATATCAACATGGGCATCGAAATCCACAGGCCACACCCCATCGGCAATATAGGGATTCAAATAGGTCAATCCTCTGTAACTGTTGTCCTCCACCCCGCCGTCAATATCTACGTAAGGGTTAATCCAAGCCGAAGGTCGCCAATCGAATTTCAATACGGGAACTATGTAATCCGATTCGGTGGCAATAAATCTGGCGCCCAAATCGAAATCCAAACCACCACTATCAACCAGAGAGTACAATGCGGAAAACTCATATGAGTTTCTGCTCCGTTCCGAAAGAGCATTGATGCCATTATAGCTTTTCACGCCTCCGCCAATCAACAATGGATTGCGTCCGAGCGGTAATCCGACATCCAACCTTGCATCCAAATCCCACTGTCCCTGCACTCCATCCACACCTTTGGTCTTACCCGAGAAATAGCCTCCGACAACGCTCAATCGCACATTGAGCTTAGAGGAATTCTCAAAATCGCTGCCGATGACAAAGCGTCCGCGAAGGTCGTCATAATTAATCCGACCGCCATAATCTATCTCCGTTCCGCCGTAGCTGAATCCGCCATAGGGCTCATACTCTCTCATGCCATACTCCATTCCGAAACTCATTCCGCCGCCTCTATCGAAACGGCTATGCACATATCCGCCCACTCTGTTGTCTATGGCCAATGCGGAACGTTTCACGTCGTGGTCGTTCTTTATCTTGGCCTCCGTTCCGTCATGATTGAGATAAAGGCCCAAATCGGTGTTTCCGTGAGAGACGGGAGCATAATATATGTTAGCCCGACTCCTGAGCGGCACTCCCGTTCCCAACTCCACAAACAACCTGCGGGGCTGTTCCCACTTGACCCCTGTCACTCCAACCGCAGCAATGGGGGTGGGAGAATAGACACTCATCCATGCGGTGGGTGTTATCGAATAGTCCACCTGAGGCCTTAGCGACACCGTATCTACCATACGGGGCTCTATATCGAGTTTCTCTGCCTTTGCGGCAGAGGGCGTATAATCGCGAGTAACCTCGATTCGGCGCGACAAATCATCGTTCTGCGCAAAAACAGCGCATGCAAAAAAGAGTGTCTCTATCGTAATCAAGAATCTTTTCATTCTTCTCTCCTCCTCTTACTTTAAGTTTGCTATTCGCTCGTTGGCCTCCTCGATTATGCCGTCATCAGTAATCGAGTATCCGTCCACAATACTCTGATATGTTGCTCGTGCCTGAAACGAATCGCCCATGTCGGAAAATATATCACCCAACACAAGGAATGCTTTACCCAACCAATATGCATGCGGGGTATTCTTATCGGCAAACTCATAAATGAGTTCCTCTGCACGTGTCTTATCTCCCGATTTGTATTTATGCTCGATAACACGATAGGCCGCAGATGCTCCCTCCGCAGTGGCAACATCCTTCGACAACTCCGCATATATTGACTGAGCAACGCTCTCCCTGCCGGCCGCGGAAAGCGCATTGGCCTTTGCAAAGTTGGCCTCTCTCACAATGACCGCATTGGCATCCGAACGCGACATCACATCGTCGGCAACGGCCACAATCTTTTCGTTGTTGCCTTCGGCCACCACCGCCTCAATATATCGGCGCAATGCCTCGCGCCTAACGGTTATATTGCGCGACACCTTACTCAACTTATTGCCAGCCTCGGCCGCCTTATCATACATCTTCATTTCAAATCCCAAGTCCATCAACTCATCAAGAGCACGCTCTGTAAAATCATTCTCAACCAAAGCAGCAAGCCTTTCCAGACGCTCCACCGCACCAGCCTTATCGCCCGCCGCCACTGCACAATCGGCCGAATAATAATACGCCGCTGCCATGTGATTTCCTTTCGGATAAGAAACGATATATTTATCGAATGCCTCACGGGCACGACTCTTCTCACCATTGATATAGAGCCTTTGGGCGGCAGCGAACTCCAACGAATCTCGCATCACCACTCCCAAATCGGTCTCATATCCCATGCTCTCGGCATAATCGAAATAGTCACTCACCTTGTTCTCATCCACATAAATACTCCTAATCTCATTCATTGCCGTCTTGGTGGTCTCGCCCGTTCGACCGCTCTGCACAATCATCTGATAATATTTAAGAGCCTTCTCGTTGTTGTTGAGATTGCGATATATAAGTCCGAGGTCTGAAAGTGCATCGGTGTAATCTTCCTCATGAGGATAGAGAGCGACATAGCGTTCCAACACCCCCGCCGCCTGCGAAAATTGCTCCTGCACCATGTATGTTCGACCAAGTTCATACATGGCAGCCGGAACATAAGTTCCTCTGCCCGCATTGATGATTTCCTGCAAGGTTTCAATCTTTCTTGAATTGCGTTCCACCATACCAAGCATGATTGCACGTCGATATGTCGCATAATATTTATCTTCGGTCCCCACCCTTATGGCTCCGTCGTAATATTCGATGGCCTGCCAAAAAGAACGATTGCTTGCGGCTATATCACCCAAACGATTA
>JAZODY010000004.1:0-8586 GCA_045597245.1 Tidjanibacter sp. | reverse complement strand
AACATCCGCGAGATTACCCAGAAGGGTAAATATTGGCAGGACGGCAAGTGGGTGGAGACCGAGCCGCATGAGATTCACATGCCGCTGACCTATCCCGAGATAGGAGAGAGAGAGTCTTATTTGATGTATCACGAGGAGTTGGAGTCGTTGGTCATCAACTTCCCCACCATCAAGCGTGCCCGTTTCTGGATGACGTTCGGTCAGGAGTATCTCACCCACCTGAGAGTGTTGCAGAATGTGGGTATGACGCGTATAGACCCCGTTATGTATAACGGTGTGGAGATTGTGCCGTTGCAGTTCTTGAAAGCGGTGCTGCCCGACCCGAAGTCGTTGGGTTCGAACTATACGGGAGAGACCTCTATCGGTTGCAGAATCAGAGGTATCAAAGACGGCAAGGAGCACACTTATTATATTTACAACAATTGCGACCATGCCGCCGCCTACAAGGAGACGGGAACTCAGGCCGTAAGTTACACCACCGGTGTGCCCGCGGCATTGGGAGCCGAGATGTTTGCCAAAGGGTTGTGGGTGAAACCGGGTGTTCACAATGTGGAGGAGTTCGACCCCGACCCGTTCTTGGCTCTGTTGGGCGAACGCGGTCTTCCGTGGGTGGAACTGCATGACGTCGATTTGGAGCTTTAATCGGCCTTGTGCGAAGAGATGAACAGAGAGAGCAAGATGAGTAGGGAGAAGATTCTGGCCGATGTGGCATCGCCTTGTTATGTATTGGAGAAGAGTGCGCTGATGCATAATATGGCGGTGATTGACAGGGTGCGTCGCGAGGCAGGGGTGAATATTATCGTAGCTTTGAAGGCGTGTGCCATGTGGAGCATTTTTCCAACGCTGCGAGAGCACTCCGACGGTGCTGCGGCAAGTTCGGTGGCTGAGGCGAGGCTGGTGTATGAGGAGTATGGAAGCAAGGCCCATACCTATGCTCCGGTCTATACCGACGGCAATATCGACGAACTGCTGCTTTACAGCAACCATATCACATTCAATTCCCTTAATCAGTGGAGACGTTTCGGCTGCAAGGCTCGGGCGCGGGGAGTGTCGTGCGGATTGCGCATCAATCCCGGCTATTCGCCTGTGGAGACCGACATCTACAATCCTTGTGTGGAGGGGTCGCGTCTGGGAGTCAGACCCGAACAATTGAACTACTTGCCCGAAGGGGTGGAGGGTCTTCACTTCCATGTGTTGTGCGAGTCGTCGGCCGAGAATCTGGTTACGGCATTGGAGTATGTGGAACGAAACTTCGGCCATCTGCTCGACGAGATAAAGTGGCTCAACATGGGTGGTGGTCACCTGATGACCCGAGAGGGTTATGACTGCGATTTGCTTATTGCCACGTTGAGGGCGTTCAAGGAGCGTCATCCTCGATTGGAGATTATCTTGGAGCCCGGCAGTGCCTTCACTTGGAGAACGGGAGTTCTGGTGGCAACGGTTGAGGATATTGTTACGGAGGGCAGTTTCAATACGGCGATGCTGGATGTGTCGTTTGCTTGCCACATGCCCGATTGTTTGGAGATGCCATACAAACCCGCCATCGAAGGAGCACACGACCCCGAGGAGGGCGAGAAACGTTGGCGCATGGGAGGATGCAGCTGTCTGGCAGGCGATTGGGTCGGCGATTGGGCTTTCGACAAGGAGTTGAAGGTGGGCGACAGAGTGGTCTTTGAGGATATGATACACTATACGATGGTGAAGACCACCATGTTTAACGGCGTGGCCCACCCGGCCATTGCAATCCTTGAAGAGGGCGGCGGGTTGAAGATGGTGCGCCGGTTCGGATATGAGGATTTCAAGTGCCGCATGTCGTGATGCCGCAAGGTGGAGAACAAATGAAAAACAGATAGAACAGATAAAATAAAAGCCTAAACGAAAGAGATTGACATGAAGACTTTCAAACCGACGGAGTACTCCGTCTATTGTGTGGCGACGGGCCACGAGTTTACGGATGAGAACTGGGTGTTGGACGACAAAGAGTGCGGTAGTCCGTCGCTCATTCGAGCCAAATATGCACAGAAACAAATCGAGGTGGGTGGCGACGATATGGGACTTTACAAGTTTGCCGATTGGTTGCCCGTAAAACGCATGCTCTCCGGCTCGGCGGCACCCGTCACCGTGAAGAGCAAGGGGTTGGCAGCACATCTGGGGTTGGAGAACCTCTATATAACCTACAACGGTTGGTTCCCCGAGGTGGGCGCCAAGATGACCACCTGCTCGTTTAAGGAGACCGAGGCTTATTCGGTGTGCGGACGTTTCGACGAGGCGTGCGGAAAGGTGTTGGTGGTTGCTTCGGCCGGCAATACGGCAAGAGCCTTTGCCAAAGTGTGTTCGGAGAACAATATTCCGTTGCTGCTGAGTGTGCCTTATGATAATTTGGATGCCTTGTGGTTTGAGAAACCGTTGAACGATTGTGTGAAGCTCATCGCCTCGCAGAAGGGTAGCGACTATTTCGATGCCATTGCACTGAGTAATGCGGTCTTGAAATCGAAGAGGTTTATTGCCGAAGGCGGTGCCAAGAATATCGCCCGCCGCGACGGTATGGCATGTACTGTGCTCTCGGCCGCAACCACCATTGGTCGCATTCCCGACTACTATTTCCAAGCCGTTGGCAGCGGAACGGGTGCGATAGCTGCGTGGGAGGCCAATCAACGTCTGTTGGAAGACGGTCGTTTCGGTACGGCACAGATGAAACTGATGGTGTCGCAGAACGCTCCGTTCCTGCCCATGTATGACGCATGGATGGCCGATTCGCGCCAGATGTTGCCCTATGACGACAATAAGGCGCGCCGCGATGCAGGAATCATCGATGCGAAGGTGCTCTCCAATCGCAAGCCGCCTTACAGCATTGCGGGCGGTCTGTATGACGCTTTGAAGGCCACCGATGGCGATTTCTTTGCCATTACCAATGCGGCGGCCCGTAAGGCGGGTGCGCTGTTTGAGGAGTTGGAGGGAATCGACCTTCATCCGGCGGCGACCGACGCTGTGGCCTCGCTGATTAAGGCGGTGAAAGACGGTAAGGTTGATAAGAGCAAGACGGTGATGCTGAATGTGACCGGTTGCGGTGAGAAGAGATTCAAGTCGGAGCGCGAAGTGTGGATGAAACAGCCCGACATCGTCTTCCCCATCGACACCCCCGACCATGAGGTTGCCGAGAAGGTTGAGGCTCTCTTTGCATAGCGAGAGCGACAAATAAAAAAAGCGGCGCGCCCGATTGGCACACCGCTTTTTTTATTTGTCACCGGGAACCGCCGGTGACCTGTTCTCAGCGTCGGAACAATCCGTAGACGGCAGAGCCCGAGCCTGACATCGAGGCATATACGGCCCCCTCTTGAATAAACCGCTCTTTCAGGGCGGCAATCTCGGGATGGGCACTCAGCACCGACGGCTCAAAATCATTTACTATGCTCTCCTGCCACTGTTCGATGGGGGCGGCAAGGCGTTCGCGCAGCGGGGTGGCCGGAATGTGCGGAGTGCAGCCGGCATAGGCCTCGGCGGTGGAGACATGAACATCGGGCTTTATGATTTCTATCTTGTAGTCGCGCAAGTCGATGTCGAACGGTTGCATTATCTCGCCTCGGCCCGAACAGAGGGCGGGAATGTTGCGTATGAAGAAAGGAACGTCGCTGCCGAGTGTGGCGGCAATCTCCTCGGCCTGCTCGGACGTCATGCCCAACGAAAATATCTCGTTCAAGCCCCTGATGGTGAATGCCGCATCGGCCGAGCCGCCGCCAAGTCCGGCACCGGAGGGAATGCATTTGTGAAGATGAATTCTCACTCCGCCGATGTGATAGAGGTTATCAACGGCTCTCCATGCCTTGTAAACCAGATTCTTCTCGGGCGGGCAGTCGGTCGGAATGCCCGATGTGGAGAGTTTTGCCTCGGGTCCGTCGCAGGGGATTATTTCCAGTCCGTCGCAAAGGTCGCGAACGGGATACATGAGTGTGTCGATGTCGTGAAAACCGTCGGCTCGTCGGCGCAGAATGTCGAGTCCGAGGTTGATTTTGCAGTTGGGAAAATAGAGCATCGCGGTATGGTGTTGATGTTGTTTTTGCGCCTACCCGCCGGAAACCGGCGGCTTCGAGCGGTGGAGCGCGACACAAATGTAACCAAAATGTGGGATTCTCGGAAAAAAATCTTAATTTTGTGTGGATTGTATAACTTAAAATTGTTTTTTGAATCATGAAAAGAATCTTGCTGACAATTGCTGTTTTGGCGATGACGGCCGTAGTGGCGGTGGGCCAGAATGCTCCGAAGGTTATAAAACTGTCACAACCCAATTATGAGGAGGGAATGACATTGTTGCAAGCGCTCAAAGAGCGCAAGTCCTCGTCGGGATTCACCGAGAAGGAGATTCCTTTGCAGGACCTCTCCAATCTGATGTGGGCGGCGCTGGGTGTGAATCGCCCCGACGGAAAGCGCACCGCGCCCACAGGCTCAAACCGTCAGGAGATAGAACTCTATGCCTTCTTCAAACATGGAGCATATTATTACAACTATAAAAATCACACGCTCGAACTCGTGGCCGAGGGGGACCATCGTGCCATCACCGGACGCGGGGAGGCTCAGCAGGCCTATCTCAATCTGCTCTTCATCGCCGACACCGATAAGACCGGTCCGGGTAACAAAGCTGGCGATGCCAATACGGTATCGTATGTGAATGTGGGTTATGTGTCGCAGAATGTCTATCTCTATTGTGCCAGCGCCGGTCTGGGGTCTCGTGCAAGAGGCGGCTGGAATCAGCAAAAGGTGGTTGAAACGTTGGGCTTGAAGGAGTCGATGATTGTTGTGCTCGGCCAGACGGTAGGGTACTGCGAATAGTCGTTTCGGCAGGGAATGATGTAAGGCGTTCGGGCCGTTCCCGACGAAACAATACGAAGAAGATAATCGGTGTGGACAGGCAGTAGTGTCTGTTTCAAAAGATACGAACAAGAGAATGAATTTCAGAACAGAGATTAAGCTCCGCAGGAGCAATTTCGACATAGACCTCGCTCGAAAAGGCTTTTCGGCGGGGTCTTGTTTTGCCGAACACATGGCGGGTCGGCTTGAAGAGTTGAAGTTCGGGATGGTGAGCAATCCGTTCGGAGTGATGTTCAATCCCGCTTCGGTGGCCGACGAGTTGTGTTTTCTGGCCGAGGGACGACGATTTGCGAGGGAGGATTTGACCGCCGACGGTGAATTGTGGTTTTCGTGGCGGTGTCATGGCGATTTGGCGGAGTGTGTTCCCGAAAGAGCCCTTGCGCGTATGAACGAGGCTGCCGAACGAGGCGAAAAGGCATTGAAGGAGGCCGATTATGTGATTCTTACGTTCGGCACGGCATGGGTCTATGAACTGGCCGACGGCAGCGGTGTGGTGGCCAACTGTCACAAACAACCGGCCGAAATGTTTCGTCGCAGGAGATTGTCGGTGGAGGAGATTGTGAAGATGTATAAGCCGCTCCTGACGGATGGCGTATTGAGCGGAAAGAGGGTGGTGATGAGCGTCAGTCCGGTGCGTCATCTGAGTGACGGTTTTGAGGAAAATTCGTTGAGCAAAGCGCTGTTAAGGGTGGCGATAGCCGAGTTGGCGGAGCAATTCGATAATGTGGACTATTTTCCCGCCTTTGAGATTGTTAATGACGATTTGAGGGACTATCGTTTCTATGCCGCCGATATGGCCCATCCGAGTGAGATGGCGGTGGAGTATGTCTGGGAACGATTCAGGGAGGTGTATATGTCGGAACGGACAAAGGAACTGGCCGACCGCATCGGTAAGGTGCGCGCGGCGATGCGGCATCGTGTCATGAAACCCGACTCGGAGGCCGCCGCGCGCTTCATGGCGGCGCAGTTGAAACAGGTGGAACGATTGGCGTCGGAATTACCCCATCTCGATTTCGGCGAGGAAAAGAACTATTTCGCCTCCAATGGTGTGAGGAGGCGATGACCGTTAGGAATATTTTCGTATATTAGCACCCTGAATTTTGAAAAGACAATGAAGAGAGTTAAAATATTGATACTTTTGACCATGTCGCTGATGTCGATTGCCGGCTTCGCGGGCGAACCTCCGCGGCTTGTGGTCAATTTCGTGGTGGGCGGATTGCGCTGCGAGGAGTTGGAAAAATATGGGAATGCTTTCCTTTCCGATGGTTTTCGTCGATTCATGGAGCAGGGAGTGGTCTGTTCGGAGAGCTACTATGAGTTTATGCAGACCAATTCGGCGGCCACGCTGGCAACCATCACAACCGGTGTCGCACCTTCTATGCATGGCGTGGTGGGCAACCGGTGGATTGATTACACCAGAGGAGAAACGGTGGAACTGACAGCCGACCCCTCGGCAAACAGTTTCGGTACGGATGTGGAGAGATATCATGTGTCGAACAAGAATCTGGTGGTGCCCACGCTGGGGGACGAATTGTTGGATGAGAGCGAGCGTGAAGGCCGGGTGGTGACTGTGGCAGCCGATGTCACGTCGGCCATCGTGATGGGGGGAATGAGGAGCAGCAGTGTCTATTGGCTCGACTCCGCACGGGGAAAGTGGACAACCTCCGATAAGTATAAGGGAGGGTTGCCGTCATGGGTGCGAGATTTTAACGAGCAGGACCCCGAAAAGAGTTATCTGGGGCAGACTTGGACTCCGGTGTTTATCCCGCAGACATATAAGGCGAGAGAGGCAACGGTTATAGAGTTGGAGACGACGGGCCGACGGGTGAAAAACATTAGGCCTACTTACAGAGATTATGCCCGATTGCTCACCTCTCCGGCAGGGAACAACATGGTGGCCGATTTTGTGAAGTTGGCTGTGACACAGGAGAGTCTGGGTAAGGACGAAGTGGTGGACCTTTTGAACGTGTGTTTCGATTCGTCGCGTCTGGTGAGCCAGAAATACGGTCCCGAATCGTTAGAGGCGGAGGATATGCTTTACAGGCTGGATGTGCTGCTGGGGGAGCTGATGACCTATATCGAAGAACATGTGGGTGGAAAGGAGAGAGTGCTGTTTGTTCTCACCTCAGACCACGGTATGAGCGATTCTTACGATTTCGGAGTGGAGGAGCCGCGACCGCGTTTCAATGTATCTCAGTTTAAGGTGTTGCTTAACGGATTCATGGCAGCCCATTATGGCGGAGAGAATTGGATATTGGACTATTGCGACCGTAATATTTATCTCAATCGCCAACAGGCTTACTCGATGGGGCTGGATGTGGCTACCGTGCAGCGTCAGGCCGCCACATTCGTGTTGCAATTCAGAGGCGTGTCGCATGTGCTGACGGCCGGCGAACTCATGGGCGGAGCGTTCGGCAATGCCTACGGCCGACAGATGCAGAACGGATTCTATCCGAAACGTTCGGGCGACCTTGTCATAAACCTCATGCCGGATTGGATTGAGGAGGATGATGAATTTAGGGCCATGTCGGGGTCGATGTATGATTATGACCGCCATGTGCCGCTTATGTTTACGGGTTGCGGTCTGGCGGCAGGCGAAGTGACCGAACGTGTGGATATGGCTCAGTTGCCGGTGACTTTGGCATATATAATGAATGTGAAACGTCCCTCGGCAGCCGATGCAGAGGTGATAGGTTACTTCAAGGATTTGTTTGGAAATAAATAATAGAGAGGAGAAACGATATGAGTGACTTGGTGCAGGATGCTATTGTGGAGGAGTTTGAGGTCTATGATGATTGGTTGGATAAGTATGACTATCTCATAGAACTCGGTAACGACCTGCCGGCAATAGACCCGAAACACAGAACGGAGAAATATCTGATTGACGGATGCCAATCGAGAATGTGGGTCGATGCGCGCTTGGAGGAGGGAAGGATTTATTATTCGGCCGACAGCGACGCAATCATCACCAAAGGAATTGTGGCGTTGTTGATAAGAGTTCTCAATGGCAGGACACCGCAACAGGTGCTGGATACGGAGTTGTATTTCATCGACAAGGTGGGGCTGTCGGAGAATCTCTCGCCCACGAGAGCAAACGGATTGGCCGCCATGGTGAAACAGATGAAAGTGTATGCCTTAGCCTTTGCAGGACAGGAAGGAGGAGAGGAATGACACCGCAGGAGATACTCGAAGTGGAACAGAATATCGTGGATACGTTGAAGAATATCTACGACCCAGAGATTCCGGTCAATGTTTATGATTTGGGGCTCATCTATGATGTGGATTACGAGCCCGACGGAAACGTGAATATAAAGATGACGCTTACTGCGCCCAACTGCCCCATGGCGGATATGTTGTTGGAGGATGTGGTGAAACAGGTGGGGAAAGTGAAGGGCGTGAAGAATGTGGAGGTTATGCTCACCTTTGAACCGCCGTGGGATAAGAGCATGTTGAGCGAGGAGGCCAAGTTGGAACTCGGCATCGATTAGTGAGGAGCGGTGAGACATGAGAGACGGGGCGTGTTAATAGGATTGTTTGGCTATGCTGACGAATGTATTGGAAGGGAACAATGTTGGTGACGCCGTCCGACGGGAAGAGCCGAGGGCGGACGATTGCGGCTTTGTGCTCGGCGAAATGGATACTATTCATCGACTGGAACTTTTCAACGGATTGGTGATGGAGCGTCTGGCGCGCAAGTGCGGGGAGGTCCGTGAGTTGTTCGAT
>JAZODY010000003.1:0-6385 GCA_045597245.1 Tidjanibacter sp. | reverse complement strand
AAGCGTGTTTCCTCTTGATTTTTCCTGTACCGGTGAACTCGAAGCGCTTCTTTGCTCCGGCATTGGTTTTCATTTTCGGCATTTTCTTAAAAATTTTAATTGGTTAAACAGTCTGCAAAGATAAGTAAAATTAATTATTTGTCGCAAATGCTTTTGAAAAAGTTTTTTGTGTGTATTGATTTTATATGTGAAAGAAAATGGTTAAATTTGCGAAAAGGCGCGGTGGAATGTGTTTTGAGGGGTGTTTTCTTCTCCGGCAATAGACTCCTTTCGAGAGGCCGCAAACAGGTTGTTCGGTCGGGTTGGAGGGGCTGGAGTGTAACAAGTGGGATGCGCGATATGGAAAAATACTATTTTTATGTGTGATATGAAAAGGTTGTCTGTTGCCATATTGGCATTGATTGCCACATTTTCCCTCGTGAGGGCAGACGAGGGGGTTGCGGCTTCGCGCAAAAAGGTGGGGCTTGTGTTGAGCGGAGGAGGCGCTAAGGGGGTGGCGCATGTGGGCGTGTTGAAGGTTCTCGAAGAGGCCGGCATTCCCATCGATTATATTGCCGGTACGAGCATGGGGTCCATCGTGGGCGGCATGTATGCCATTGGGTATACCACCGATGAACTCGATTCGCTCTTTCGCGCTCAGAATTGGGGCGCTCTGCTGAGCGACCGCATATCGCGTAGCGACAGACTTTATGCCGAACGAATAACGGCCGACAAGTATATTCTCGAAGTTCCATTCTCGCGCAGTACCGGAATAAAGGTGCCGGCGGGACTGCTGGCCGGCCAGAATGTGCTCAACATGCTTAACGAACTTACATTGGGCTACCATAACGTGGCTTCGTTCGACGAGTTGCCCATTCCGTTTGCATGTGTCTCCTATGATATCGTTTCAGGAGAGGAGTATGTGGCGCGTGAGGGAAATCTGCCTGCTGCCATTAGGGCAAGCATGTCCATCCCGGGGGCATTCACTCCGATGGAGATTGACAGTATGTTGCTGGTGGACGGAGGTGTGAGAAATAATTTTCCGGTGGATGTGGTGCGCGATATGGGGGCCGATATAATTATAGGTGTCGATGTCGGTAGCGGTCCGCCGTCGTTTGAGGAGTTGAAGACAGCCACCGGTCTGTTGGACCAGATGCTCACCCTTGTGTCGAGTGCCAAGTGGGAGGAGAACATGCAATATGTGGACCTTTACATCCATCCCGAGACCGAGCCCTACGGCACCGCAAGTTTTAATACCGCGGCCATCGACTCTCTCATCGTGCGTGGCGAGCGTAAGGCGCGCGAACAGTGGGACGACCTCATTGCGCTGAAAGAGCAGATTGGTCTGCCGGATGACCATGTCTTTGCGCCTGTATCGGCTGCGGCGAAGGAGGATGCCGCGTTTTATGTGGGAGGGGTGGTCTTCGATGGACTTACGGGCCAGCAGAACAACTTCATGACAAGTTATGTGGGACTCGAACCCCACTCAATCGTCACCCGTCAGCGACTCAACGAGGTGGTCTCCGCTCTGCGAGGCTCGGGTCTTTTCTCCTATGTTACCTACACGCTCGACAACCGACCGCCCTATAACCTCACTTTCTATGTTACCGAGCGAGAGCGTTCTTCATTCTCGGTAGGATTCAGGTTTGACTCCGAAGAGTTGGCATCCATTCTGCTCAACACCACCTTTTCGTCGGTGAAGGGCAATATTTACAGCCCCAAGGCGGGTATTACGGCGCGTCTGAGCGGCAGTCCGTTCGTGAATGTCTATTTCGATACGGGACGAAGATTCCTCATTTCCAATCTCCATATCTCCTACATGTTTCGCCACAACGACTTTACGGTATATCAGGATGGCGACAAACATCACACTTCCACTTTTAATATGAATAAAGCCGAGGCTTCCTTCTCCAATATCTACCTCAAAAATTTCAATGCGGCTCTCGGAGTGCGGTACGAGCACTTCGATTACAACGATTTTCTCTATCAGGACGCCGAGGTGAAGATTCCGGTGCAGGCTAACGGATTTCTCAACTACTACGCCCAACTTCACTACGAATCTTTCGACGACGCTTTCTATCCCACCCGCGGAGCATCGTTGGTGGCCGATTATACTCTCTATACCGATAACGGTGTGGGATACAACGAAGGCTCGCCTTTCTCGGCTTTGCAATACTCTTTCGAGTGGGCGCGCTCGTTGGGCGAAAGATTCACGCTTGTGCCGGCCCTCTATGGCCGCACAATCTTTGGTGGCGATGTGGCCTATCCTTATTTGAACTATGTGGGCGGACGTTATGCGGGACGCTACATGGAACAACAGCTGCCCTTTGTGGGAGTGGGTAATGTGGAGATTTTCCGAAACTCGGTGATGATGGCGCGTCTTAATCTGCGCACACGTCTTTGGAAATATCACTACCTCACCGTAAAGACAAACTGCGCAATCGTCGGCAATGATTTCTTCGATATGTTCACTTTCGATGACGACCTCATCGGCTACGGTATAGAGTACTCTTATCGAACGCCCGTCGGGCCGCTGATGCTCGAAGTGAGTGGCAGAGGAGATAAATTCGGTGCGGTCTACCTCGGTTTCGGCAAATTTTTTTAAACATTTGTCCTTTCGGTCTTGTGTGAGTTCGGGTTGTCTCGGAAGGCCCTTTGTGCTGACCCGAGATTTTTCGGCGAATGCGCCCCGAACGTTTTATAGATAATCTTTCCTGCGGCCCCCGACCGTTCTCTGTTGTTTGGGTACGGGATTTGCCGCAGGGTGCGGTGTGAAAGAGATAGATGTAGAACAGATAATTCGTGGCAGAGTTTCTGCGCTGGCCGCATGGTTGCCCTCGGGGGTCATGAGGCGTTTGGCGCGTCTGTTGAGGCAGGATGAGGTTAATCACATCCTCGGTTGCTGCTGTGGCGACACTCCTCTGCACTTCATAAAATCGACACTTGCATATATGGATATCGACCATCGCGCAACGGGTTTCGATGCTTTGAGACCCGATGGCCGTTATCTTTTTGTTGCCAATCATCCCTTTGGCGGTCTTGACGGACTGATGCTGGCCGCTGAGGTCTGTGAACGTATGGGGGATGTGAGAGTGGTGGCCAATGACCTGCTGATGAACATCGAGCCCCTGCGCCCGATATTTCTGCCGGTCAATAAGCATGGCGGTCAGTCGGGCAGGGTGGTGGAGATGTGTTGTCGTATCTTCGAATCAGATATTCCGGTCGTAACATTTCCGGCGGGCCTGTGTTCGCGTCGTGTGGCGGGTCGCGTGGTGGATTTGGAGTGGAAGAGCCATTTCATCAAGCGGGCGGTCATGAGTCGCAGAGATGTGGTTCCGGTCTTTTTCGAGGGGCGGCTTTCAGACCGTTTCTATCGAGTTGCCGAGTGGCGCCGACGATTGGGCGTAAGAAGCAATGTGGAGATGTTGTTGCTTGTGGACGAGATGTTCCGACAGCGGGGAGGCCGCTTTGAAATAAGAGTGGGACAGCCGCTTGCGTGGCAGACACTGAGGGAGCGTCGTACATTGCATCGCATGGTTGAGTTGGTGCGTTCGCAGGTCTATTCCATGTGGCGGACCTGATTCGGTATGCGTTGCGCCTCGATGTGTTGCTGATGAGCCGTCAGGCATTGCGATACGCTGCCCGACGGTCGGTATATTTGTTGCCGAATTAAAGGTTCTGCCCGATATGACATACATCATGACAAAATTACATCGCGACACACTGACCGACGAGTTCGACGGCAGATTTTTCTTTCGCCGCACAAACCACTGCGCCAACGAGATACATGTCTTTACGGCTGCCCAGTCTCCGCGTCTGATGGATGAGGTGGGCCGACTGCGCGAAGAGGCCTTCGGTGCGGCCGGCGGGGGGACGGGCCGCAATCGCGACATCGACGACGATGATGTCGCAGAGAACGGTTACAGCCAATTGGTGGTGTGGAGTCCGGCGCTGTGTGAGATTGTGGGTGGTTATCGATTCATCATCTCCTCATCGAGCCACCCTCAACATCTCTCCACCGAGCACTACTTCGAGTTCTCCGACCGTTTCCGTCACCACTACCTGCCCTTCCTCATGGAGCTCGGGCGTGCATTTGTCAATCCCTTGTTCCGTCACCGCTCCTCGGGTCCCAATGCCGTTTATGCGCTCGACAATCTGTGGGACGGTCTGGCCTCTCTGGTGATGTGTAATCCCTCGGTGCGCTATCTGTTCGGGAAGGTCACCACCTATCCCGACTACAATCCGGAGGCGCGACGCATACTCGACGGATTCTTGCAAACCTATTTCCCTGACCGTGACAGGCTTCTTAGACCACGCTCCTCTCTCTCGGTTGTGCCGCGAGGAAGGTGCGATATGTTTGGTGGCGACGACTATCGTGCCGACTATGGCCTTCTTCGTCGCGAGTTGGCAGTCAGGGGCGAGTGTGTTCCCTCCATGATGAGTGCCTATATGAATCTCTCCTCCACGATGAGGGTATTCGATACGGTGGTGAACAGTGACTTCGGTAATGTCTTCGAAACGGGTATACTGCTAACTGTGGCCGACATTCATCCCGACAAACTCGAACGCCACACTCGCGGATTCACTCCCGACCCGCATCAATCATGACGGCGCATCACGAACATTCGTGATGCGCCGTCGCCAATAATATCTCTCCTCGCAACGTCGGGCAGTGCCGTAGGATTTTGTTTTGTGCCCCGAATCGGGAACAAATCAATATTTATAATGTTCCGCCTTGTAGGGGCCCTCGGCCTTCACGCCGATGTAGTCGGCCTGTTTCTGGGTGAGGGTGGTGAGGTGTACACTTAGATTGCCGAGGTGAAGGCGTGCCACCTCCTCGTCGAGGACCTTAGGCAGGCGGGTCACATCGACAGCTCTCTTGCCTGCACTCTGCCACAGCTCAATTTGAGCCAACACCTGATTGGTGAACGAGTTGCTCATCACAAAAGACGGATGTCCCGTGGCGCAACCAAGATTCACGAGACGCCCCTCGGCCAGAATGAATATTGAGTGTCCGTCAGGGAAGGTGTAGCGGTCCACCTGAGGCTTAATCTCGGTCTTTACAACCCCTTCGCACGATTCCAGACGTGCCATCTGTATCTCGTTGTCGAAGTGGCCGATGTTGCACACTATGGCTTGGTCACGCATCTGCTGCATGTGTTCCAGCGTTATGATGTCGCAGTTGCCCGTAGCCGTTACATAGATGTTGCCCGTAGCCAGAGCATCCTCCACCGTAACGACCTCATAGCCGTCCATGGCGGCCTGCAAGGCGCATATCGGGTCAATCTCGGTTACCAACACGCGGGCGCCATAGGAACTCATGCTCTTTGCGCAACCTTTTCCCACGTCGCCATAACCGCATACAACCACCGTCTTGCCGGCTATCATGATATCCGTTGCGCGTTTTATGCCGTCGGCCAGCGACTCGCGACAGCCATAGAGATTGTCGAACTTGCTCTTGGTCACCGAGTCGTTCACATTGATGGCGGGGAAGAGCAACTCGCCGCGCTCCATCATCTGGTAAAGACGATGGACACCCGTGGTGGTCTCCTCCGACACACCTTTTATCTCTTTGAGCGCATCGTGCCATTTGGTGGGGGCCTCGGCCAGCAACTTGCGTAGCGTGTCTATAATCACCGACTCCTCATACGACTCCGGAGTGCGGTCAAGCACCGAGGCGTCGTTCTCTGCCGCTATGCCTTGATGGATGAGCAATGTGGCGTCGCCGCCGTCGTCTACAATCAGGTCGGGGCCTTTGCCGCCCTCAAAAGTAAGGGCCATGGCCGTACACCACCAATACTCTTCCAACGACTCTCCTTTCCATGCGAAAACGGGAACTCCGCTTGCCGCAATTGCTGCGGCGGCATGGTCCTGAGTGGAGAAAATGTTGCAGCTACACCAACGAACCTCGGCTCCCAACTCCACGAGAGTCTCAATCAATACGGCCGTCTGTATGGTCATGTGGAGTGAGCCGGTGATGCGTGCTCCTTTGAGCGGTTTGATGTCTTTGTACTTTTTGCGCAGGGCCATCAGTCCGGGCATTTCATACTCCGAGGTCTCAATCTCCTTGCGACCCCAGTCGGCCAGCGAGATGTCGGCCACCTTGTAAGGAATGGATGTGTCTAAATACATGTCGGTCTTCTTTTTTATTTTGTTTCGTCTTTGTTTTCGTCGTGAGGGAGCGTGGCAAGCAGCCGTTCGGCCTCTGCCTTGTCGCGTGAAATCTGTGCGGCAAGCTCTTCAAGCGAGGGGAATCGGCGCTCTTCGCGGATGAAAAAGAGCAACTCTATCTCCATCGTGAGGCCGTAGATGTCACCCTCGAAGTCGAGCAGATGGACCTCGGCCCGGCGGTCGTCTCCACTACCCACCGAGGGGTTGCAACCTACGTTCACCACCGCTCCGTGGC
>JAZODY010000002.1:0-1707 GCA_045597245.1 Tidjanibacter sp. | reverse complement strand
CGTCGTACGGTGGCCAAATATCGTGAGATACTCAATATTCCGGTGGCGCGCCTGCGAAAGCAGATTTAGTCGGAGCGTGGTGGAGGACAGAGTGTTGATGGTGATTGGCGTGCGATGAAAGATGTGTATGGTCGGGGCGCGGGTAAGATAAGGCAGTAAGGCTGAAACCTATTTTCAAGAATGAAAGATGATTATAACATAACGGAGAGGAACGAACTCCCAACCAAACTCGCGCACGACGAACGACGTGCCATCGACTCTGTGGCCGAGGAACAGTCCGGGTTTCCAGCCATGCAGGAAACTACGGCATGTGATGTGTCGGAGGTGCCGCTCCCTGATGTCACGACCGAGGAACGGGACCGCGATGCAGGATGTGAGGTTGCGGGGAGAGAGGCTGTAAATGATGTTGCTACGGAGTGTGCATCGATGTCGGAAAGTGTTGTTCCTGATACAGGCTCCCAAGTGCCCTCATCCTCGGGGAGAGGTGCGGTGGTTGCGAAGGTGGTGAGAGGGATTTTCCATCCGATGCTCATCTCTGTCTATCTGTCGATGTTGATTCTTTTCGGCCGTATGATGACATTGCATATGTCTGATAGGCTGAACATTCATGTGCTGGCAATCATTGTCCTCAATACCATAATCATCCCTTGCGTCTATATACTTCTGTTGCGAACGGCTCGTACGCTTGCCTATGGGCGACATTGGCGGGGATTTACCGCCGGACATGAACGTATGTTGTTGATACTGATTCTTGTCGTCGGCTTTGGTGTCTGTGCTTGGAATTTCAAGGGGGTGGAGTTGTTGTTTATGTTCCGACGTGTTATGTTTGCGCTTATGGCATGCACCGCTCTTGGGTTTCTGCTCGACCGACTCGGCAGAGCCGACTTCCACATGCTCGGAATGGGGGCCATGACGGGGGCGGTGTGGATTTTGATTTATGCCGGATATGTGAAGATGGTGATTCCGTTCTGCATCATTTTGATGTGCTCGTCATTGGTTGCTGCGGCAACAATCTGGTTGGAACGCAGTACTTTGATGCGTGTATCGGCCAACTATCTCCTTGCCGCGGTACTTACCTCGTTCATGATTCTCATTGCATGATTGCCGGCGGAGGCGGGGTGATGTCGTCTGTTCTTTGCTGTATTTCTTAGTCAATCCTCTTTGCGATTGTCGGGCGATGGGCTCACGGTATGAATTTACGGCAGGCGATGGGGGAGTGAAAACCAAATCATTGAGTGCAAAAATATAAAAGGGTGTTCTTCCTGTTCGGAAAAACACCCTTTTTATTGTGAGGTTGCCATAAGGGTCACAGGCTTGTTGCTTCGGGTTGTCTGCTGACGATAATCGTTCTGCTCTCCTTTTGCCCGACAAATTATCTGTCCAAGCCTTCTCGTCCCTTTTCCCGCAAAACTTTTAGTTGTTCTCGGCGTCGGTCTCGGCAGTGGTCTCGTTCTCGGTCTCGGTGGCGGGCAGAGTGATTTGGTTGGGAATCTGAGTCTCGTTGCTCATGATTTGTTCAATCACTGCATCAGAACCGGTGGTCGAAGTGGTCTTGTGCGATGACATTGCAACGGTTGCAAACAAACTCAGCACCACGATGGAGATAGCCATGGTCCACGTAAACTTCTCCAAGAAGTCGGCGGTCTGACGAACACCCATCACCTGATTCGATGCGCCGAAATTGGCGGCCATACCGCTTTTGGGGCT
>JAZODY010000001.1:0-4431 GCA_045597245.1 Tidjanibacter sp. | reverse complement strand
TATTACTTCCTGAAAAACAACACCACAGAGCCGTTTGAGGGTTGGGTACCCGTAGATGCCGACGCACAGACCATCGGTATCTACAACCCGATGACCGACAAATTCGGCTACGGAAACGTACGCATGAACAACGGCACCATTGAGGTTTACATGAAGATTTTGCCCGACGAGTCGTATCTGCTCGAAACCTTTGCGGGTCAGTACAGCGGAGAAAGCTACACCTTCTTCAATGACGATGCCCCCGCACAGGAGATTGATGGCGAGTGGGAAATCACCTTCACCAAAGGAGGTCCGGAGCTGCCCGCGGCAAAACGAGTGAAGAGGCTCGAATCGTGGACCAAGTATGGCAAAGCCTACGAAATATTCAGCGGAACGGCCGAATATAAGACAACCCTGCCCGCGCTGACGGATGCCGACGCATGGAAACTCGACCTCGGAGAGGTGAGCGAGAATGCAGCCGTATTCCTCAACGGCGAGTATCTGGGTACGGTATTCGCAAAACCCTTCGCGGTGACCATAAGCAAGGAGCAGGCCGCAGAGGGTGGCGAACTTGTTGTGAGAGTGGCCAACTCGATGGAGAACCGCATCAGACACAACGACCAGACCGATGTGAAGTGGAAAATATTCTACAACATCAATTTCTCGGTACGTTCGTTCGACAGCCGCGACGAGAACGGCGGATTCAGCGCCGCACGTTGGCCGGTTCAGGACTCGGGTCTGATTGGTCCCGTTACGCTCACTCCGCTTACCATCGCCGGTGAGTAGGACTGAAAATAGTGCCTGAAAAAAATAACTGCGACGCAATGTCGCAGTTATTTTTTTCAGAGAGACTTTCCGGCCATTTGAGAGCGTATTAGTATATTTGCAATCGGAAAAGAGCAAGAGAGATGGCAACATCAGCGGATTTCATGGAGTATGTTTGCAGCCAGATTACCGAAGCGGGTGTGGTGGAGAGCAAAAAGATGTTCGGAGAGTATTGCATATACCTGAACGGCAAGGCGGCCATGTTGCTCTGCGACAACACCGCATTCGTTAAAAAGATGCCCTGCATAGAGCACCTAATGGCAGAGGCGGAGTGCGGCCCGCCCTACCCGGGAGCAAAAGAGCACTACATACTCGACCCCGACGACAGAGTCCACTGCCTGAAAGTGCTGGCCGTCATGGAGCCACATCTTCCCTATCCCAAAAAGAGAACAAGTAAAAAAAATAGCACAAAAAAATGAATACAAAATCGTTTGAAGAGGTGTTGGAACGTTTTCGCACCATAGAGATTAACGAAGATTTCGACCTGATTGTCGCAATAGCCAACGGCGGCATCCTGCCCGCAGCAATACTCAATCAACGTCTGGGGAAAAAGGTGGTGTTGCTGCGCATCAATCTGCGCGACGAACAACAGAGACCCAAGTATGAAGCGCCCCGTCTGCTTGAAAAGATTGATTTCGAATTTAAGGGGAAACGTCTGTTGCTGGTGGACGACCGCATAAAGACAGGTTCCACGATTGTACTCGCACGAGAACTGCTCAAAGAGGCCGCCACGATAAAGACCTTTGCGGTGAACGGCAATGCCGATTATGCCCTTTACAACGAGAGTTGTTTCAAATTTCCGTGGATTCTCTAATCCGCCATCACTAACCCGACACAAAAAGAGCGCACCATTAGGGCGCTCTTTTTTTATCTCTTTTCGGCAAGAGTGAAAATCCATAGCGAACAGTCGGATACACTCCGCCCGATTGCAAACGACAAAAAAAATTCCACTCCGCACACCCGAATGGAACACAATTTGCAATCGCTATTATCACAAAGAGTCATCGCGAAACGGCAAATCTGTGCCCATACACAGCAATGCCGTCCGACGAGGCAAACCGAAAAAAGAGAATATAAAGATGAAAAACATGGAAGGTTTCGACAAGATAGTAAACGGCGACCGTCCCGTACTCGTGGAGTTCTATGCCTCATGGTGCGGGGCCTGCAAGATGATGAGTCCCATCATAAACGACCTGCAAAAAAATATAGACGACCGGGCGTTGGTATTGCGTCTCGACATAGACTCCTCGGCCAATGCCGAAGCTGTACAACGCTACAATATAAGGTCGGTACCGACCATGATGATATTCAGAAATGGAGAGGTCCTTTGGCGACAGAGCGGCGTGGTAAGTTCCTACAAACTTGAAGAGATGCTCCTCCGATTCGGAAATCTGGAAGAGGTCTCCGCCACACATGAAACATGACGAAACATCAGTAGAGGAGCTGCATCTCCAATCTGTCGGCAGCACTTGCGAGCAACGGATTCTCACACGAGCCATAGCGCTTCACAAGCATCTCGCGCTCGCCCCTGTCGAACACATCGGGCAATTTGAGAACGCACACCAATGCCGAATAGTTCAGCATTTCGTTGTCCGATGAGAGCATCTGCGCAACCGCTTCTTTGGCTATCTTACTCTTGCTAAGCAACGACGAAGCGAAGTTCTCGGCCAACTCGGAATTCACCACACCCGACAACCAGAACTCCAAGTCGCCCACGGTCAGAGCCCCCGCATCGGCTATAACGAAAGAGGCCAGTTGCAATTCGCGCACCTGCTGAGAGAAGAGAAACCGAGCCAATCCGTCATCGGTTCCACACTGCGCGGCGATTTGTTTTACCGTAAATAGGCTGACGCCATAATTAAGCGGATAATGAATCCCGCGCATCTCCATATTTTCGACCACTGCTCCGTTCATCTCTTTTTTGAGACGGCGGAGCAGTTCGGTCATTTTAAGCGTATGGTTCATCTTTTTCTGCCTATATAACTATTTGGCAACCAATGTTCCGGCAGGCAAATCATAGATATCCCCCATTTGGAATACGGGAATCACCGCCTCTGCCAGCACACTGGTCCCCACCATCACACGACAAGCGGCATTGGCGGCAACACATACCTTCTCGAAAGTCATGCGGGCAGCCTCCTTCGAATCCATCGCGGGAACTATGGCATCATATCGGCCCTCGGATTTCACCTCCATCATCACCGGCTGACCGTTCATGTCGTTCTGGGGCAGTACGCCTCTATCATCGGCAAATCGACAAACCACGTATGCACTCTTCGACCTCTCGGGCTCGACGACAAATCTGTAAGTCTGTGTAGTCACAGTGGTTTTGCCCAGAAACAGAGCCAGATACTCGTTCTCCAAGCGGTCCAACTCATTCAACGCGGCCTCCAAACCCGCACCAAATACATTCTCGCCGGCCTGAGCCGTAATGAGTTCAATGCGATTCTTGCGAATGGAGAATATTGTGGCGGCCGCCTCGCGAGCCATAACATCGGCGCTGCGGTCGATACTGCTTTGACGGTCAGGCAAAACCTTCACGAAATCATCCTCGGAGCGGGTGAGCGAGGCGGTCTGCACATCAGTCTCGGGCAATGTTCCCAACATGGCGGGTTTCAATGCGGCATCCTCCACATAAGAGAGTTTCACAGCCACAATCTCGCTGTTCACCTTGTCGCTCAACGGAGCAATCACCCCCAGACAATTCTGTGAATAACGGGCATAGGGCCCCATCTTCACACTCTCGGTACGCACCGTCACATCCACCACGATACTCGTGGCGGGCTTGCTGTAAATCATTCGGCCTTCTGCATCGGTGGTAAATCCGGCCGCACGAACGCTCAAACTTCTCTCCTGTGCCGCGGCAGACACTCCGACCGCAAGAGCCAGCACCAATAAAAATAGATATCGTTTCATGACAAAATATGTTTTGTTTCGGTTTCTTACAAATTTACTACTATTCTCCTATATCTCAAAATCCGACATAAAATTCGCCGGTCAATCTTCTATACTCCTCCGTAGGCTCTCCGTCGCTATGCAACGTGAGGTCCTCCCTCCGATAATCGCTCCACGCTCCTGCCCTCCTGAAAGCAAGCAACACTCTTTTGGGTTTCGCACCACTCTTGGAGCAGACCGCCAACTCGCGTTCCAGACACAATCCGCCATCCAATGCTCTGCCAACAAAATCGTTACGCGCATCAAAAGGCAACACCGCCGAGAAACAGCCCCGCTCCGTCATGACTCTGTCCACTGCACTCAGCAGGCCGTCAAAGGTGAGAGTCACCGCATGACGGGCCACCGTTCGGTTCAACTCCGGTGCAGTGAGCGAATCGACAAAATAGGGCGGATTGGAGATGACGGCATCGAAACGTCGCACATTCTCCTCTCTCATCGCAAACTCAGCCACATCGGCCATCACAATCTCAATCCTCTCTCCCCACGGTGACCGTTCCGCATTCTCCGCCGCCTGAATTGCCGCAGCCTCGTCAATCTCCACACCCACAATAGCCGCCCCCGACTGTTCGGTACGCTGGGCCGCCATAAGAGCTATCAGCCCCGTCCCGCAGCCCACATCGAGTACCCTGCAACACCCCTCATCAATCATGGCCCATGCTCCGAGCAACACAC